>NZ_JBIWAL010000028.1:0-14570 GCF_044760045.1 Pseudomonas sp. NPDC098747
CTGGAAATCGAAGGCCTGGAAGGTCTGACGCTGGAACAGGCTTTCGAGCTATCCGACGCCTCGGCCGAACGTTCGGCTGCCGGTTGCACCATCAAGCTGTCGAAAGAGTCGATCACCGAGTACCTGAACTCCAACATCACCCTGCTGCGCTGGATGATCGGCGAAGGCTACGGCGATGCACGTACTCTGGAACGTCGCGCTCAAGCGATGGAAGCCTGGGTTGCCAATCCTGAGCTGATGGAAGCCGATACCGACGCCGAATACGCCGAAGTCATCGAAATCGATCTGGCCGACATCAGCGAGCCTGTGCTCTGCGCGCCAAACGACCCGGACGACGCCCGTCTGCTGTCCAGCGTTGCTGGCGAGAAGATCGACGAAGTGTTCAACGGTTCGTGCATGACCAACATCGGTCACTTCCGCGCTGCCGGTAAACTGCTGGATCAGGTCAAGGGTCAGCTGCCAACTCGTCTGTGGCTGTCGCCGCCGACCAAGATGGACGCTCACCAACTGACCGAAGAAGGCTACTACGGCATCTACGGCAAGGCTGGCGCGCGCATGGAAATGCCAGGCTGCTCGCTGTGCATGGGTAACCAGGCACGTGTAGAGCCGAACGCGACTGTTGTGTCGACGTCGACCCGTAACTTCCCGAACCGTTTGGGCGACGGCGCGAACGTCTACCTGGCTTCGGCCGAGCTGGCGTCCGTTGCTTCGATCCTGGGTCGCCTGCCGACCGTCGAGGAGTACATGGAATACGCTGGCAAGATCGACAGCATGGCGGCCGATATCTACCGCTACCTGTCGTTCGACCAGATCGCCGAGTTCCGTGAAGCTGCTGCGAACGCCAACATCCCGGTCGTTCAAGCCTAACGTTACAACGCTATAAAAAACGCCGCCCATCGTGAGATGAGCGGCGTTTTTTTATGCGTGGTGAATAGTCGCTTGGCAGACGAAAAAAAACCGCTGCACATACTGTGCAGCGGTCATTGTGGCTGAAAATCAAGAGATTGCAGGCTGCGATTTCTCGATCTTGCTTTAAGCCGTCAGCGAATAGATCAGCGCAGAAATTGCCACCAGACCAACAGCGGTGACAAACACGTTCGACGCCTGACCGCGATAGCGCGCCATCGCCGGCACCTTGCGGATCGCGTACATCGGCATCAGGAACAGGATCGACGCGATCACCGGACCACCGATGGTTTCGATCATGCCGAGAATACTCGGGTTGAGCGTAGCAACGATCCAGCACACCACAAGCATGAACGCCGCAACGATACGATCCAGTGCCTTGGCGCTCGGACGCTTGCCGCTCTTGACGATCAGACCTTTGAGACCTTCGCTGGCACCGATGTAGTGACCGAGGAATGACTTGGAAATCGCTACGAATGCAATCAACGGAGCTGCGAAAGCGATGGTCGGGTTACTGAAGTGGTTGGCCAGGTACGATAGGATCGACAGATTCTGCGCCTTGGCTTCAGCCAGTTGCTCAGGTGACAGGGTCAGCACGCAACTGAAGACGAAGAACAGCACCATCACCACCATCAGCAGGTGGGCGCGGCACAGGATCTGCGAGCTGCGCTCTTCGGCGTGGACGCCATAACGGCGTTTCTGATCAACCGAAAACGCCGAAATGATCGGCGAATGGTTGAACGAGAACACCATCACCGGGATCGCCAGCCACAGGGTGTGCAGCAGCGCCGAGGGCGCAGGCACTTGCGCAACGGTGCTCAGAATGCCGCCGTTCCAGTGCGGAATCAGGTATACGGCGAGGAACAGCAGCGCGACGATAAACGGATAAACCATCAGGCTCATCGCCTTGACGATTGCCTGTTCGCCGCAGCGAACAACGGCCAGCAAGCCGAGAATCAGCACAAACGACAGCAGCGCGCGCGGCGGTGGTGTTATGTGCAACTGATGTTCGAGGAAGCTGGCGACCGTGTTGGTCAGGCCGACGCTGTAGATCAGCAGGATCGGGAAGATTGCGAAGAAGTACAGCAAGGTGATCAGCGCGCCGGCCTTGATACCGAAATGCTGTTCCACCACTTCAGTGATGTCGGCGCCTTCGCGACCGGAGAGCACAAAGCGGGTCAGGCCGCGGTGCGCGTAGAACGTCATGGGGAATGCCAGCAGCGCGAGGATCACCAACGGCCAGAAGCCGCCCAGACCCGCGTTGATCGGCAAAAACAGGGTGCCGGCGCCGATGGCCGTCCCAAACAGTCCCAACATCCAGGTGGTGTCCTGGCGATTCCAGCTCGAAAGTTCAGCGGGTGCTGCTGCATCAAAGCGCTCTTCGACACTATTGGCCTGATCATTCATCCGGTCGGATCTCCGCATTCCGGTCACTTGCCACTCGGTCAGGACGCGTCGGAAAAAACCGACAGACATGCTCCGGCCGAAACAGGGGCGCGATTCTCCGTGATAAATGAGCAGAAGCAAAGACTTAGCTGAGGAATGGTTGTGCGGAGCAGATCTGAGGGGTGTCGCATTTGGGAAAACGGCTGTCGTCGCCAGATATGATCAGTGTCGTTTTTGAACATGTTTTCGCGCTGACGGTGTTCGCCGAGGCGCTTCAGAGCGAACGGAGAACTATCGTGCCGAGGGTCAGCATCACCAATGCAAATAGTGCCCCCATGCTGAACCTGAACAACTCTGAGCGAATTTCCGCCGCGGACAGGTCTGGCACTTCTTCGGCAAGTTCGGCGTCCTCTCGATACAGACGTTCAATTCTGGCAACGCGTTCTTCCAGGGTCATGATTATTGTCCTCTCTGGGTTAACTCAAAACTTCACCAAAAGGCTTAATACAGCAGCAAACGCGGTTAACACCCCAGCTCCTACCGCGACTGGGCACCAGAATTTTTCTCGCTTTAACTTGCCTTCCTCCGCCATGAGCTTGAGTCTCTCAACAACTAATTTCCGTGTTTCGTTTTGAAGCCTCTCAAGTTCCAGATTTTCGCGATCGTCCTGAAGCATGCGCCTTCCTTGGCTATTGGCACTGACTGCCCGAGCTGCTTTGTGCCACATGATTTCCTATTCATCCCGTACCTGATAGCAGACGAATCCGGCGATTTCGTAGGCAAAATCCTCGAGTTGGGTACGCAGCCTCATACGATAACTTCCAGATCCTCGCCGAGCACGACAGCCAACACTTGATCTACGGCCCGTAATACTGAGGACGTGTTCATCAATCTGGTGGAAGTGAAAAAAGAGAACTGGTCATTCGGCAACGGCGTCGCGCAGTACGTCACTTGATCCGCTCAAGTAAGCCCCCGCACCAGCCTTCTGACGAAGCGCCCGCGCACGCCCCGTCTCAGCTCCTACACTGGCTGAAACGGGGCAGCGCTCAGCCATTGCCAAACCGCTCTGGAATCAGCACTCTGCTACGACTTTCGCGACCGAACCGCCATTGTTCAAAGGAGCCGCGCAATGCCCGCCACCGTTCTGGTACTGGTTGAAACCATTAATGACTATCTGCCAATTCTCGAGCATCAAGGCTTTCACCTGATCCTTGCCCCCACACCGGCCGAACGCACACAAGCCATCGCCACCCATGGCCCGCGCATCGATGCCGTGCTGACCCGTGGCCCGCTGGGCCTGACCGCCGATGAAATTGCCGCCCTCCCCGCGTTGAAAATCATCACGGTGATCGGCGCTGGTTACGAGCAGGTCGACCTGCAAGCCGCCAGTGATCACGGGATTACCGTGACCAACGGCGCCGGGGTCAACGCCTCGTCCGTGGCTGATCATGCAATGGCGATGCTGTTGGCGTTGGTGCGCGACATTCCGCGCTGCGATGCTGCTGTGCGTCGGGGTGAATGGCCGAAAATCATGCGTCCATCCCTGGCCGGCAAACGTCTGGGCATTCTTGGACTCGGTGCGGTGGGGCTGGCGATTGCCAAGCGCGCCAACCTCGGCTTCGACATGCAGATCAGTTACCACAGCCGTCAGCTGCGCAGCGATGTGCCCTATGCGTTCTGCTCGACCCCGACCGAACTCGCCAGAGCTTCGGACTTTCTGATCGTCGCGACGCCGGGCGGGATCGGCACTCAGCATCTGGTGACCCGTGCAGTGCTCGATGCGCTGGGGCCGAACGGTTTCATCGTCAACATTGCCCGGGCCAGTGTGATCGCCACGACGGACCTGATCACCGCGCTGGAGCAACGGCGCATTGCCGGCGCCGCACTGGACGTCTTCGACCATGAACCGCACGTACCGCAAGCGCTGAAAACCCTGAGCAATGTGCTGCTAACGCCCCACGTCGCCGGGCTGTCACCGGAAGCCACCCAAGGCACGGTGGAACTGGTGGGGGAAAATCTGCTGGCGTTTTTCTCCGGGCAACCGGTGCTCACACCGGTCGTTCTCCCCCCAAGGCTCAACAACCAGCGCGTCCACTGAACCAGCCCCCCCTGCGACGACTCCTGCGGGGGCTTCCTTGTGCCTATTCGGAACGCTGATTATCCGGCAACACGCTAACCTATAAGACCGACCCGCGCTTGTGACCGATCGAGCGCACCATTAGATTAGCCAATGATGTCTGGCCTCCAAAATAAGCAGAAGGGATAAGCATGGCGCTTACTGACCAGTCCACCCGTATCCGCTCTGGCGAAGAACTCGATGCCAGCCTGATCGATCCGTACCTCAAGGCACACATTCCGGGCCTGAGTGGCTCCCCGGCGATCAGCCAGTTTCCCGGCGGTGCGTCGAACCTGACTTACCTGCTTGAATACCCGGAGCAGGAATTCGTTCTGCGCCGGCCTCCGTTCGGTCACAAAGCCAAATCCGCCCACGACATGGGCCGCGAGTTCCGCATCCTCAATCAACTGCGCGATGGTTTCCCGTACTGCCCCAAAGCCTACGTGCACTGCACCGACGAATCGGTGATCGGCGCCGAGTTCTACGTGATGGAGCGGGTCAACGGGATCATCCTGCGCTCCGAACTGCCGCCGGAACTGGGCCTCGATTCGGCGAAAACCGAAGCGCTGTGCAAGAGCTTCATCGACCGTTTCGTCGAACTGCACCGGGTCGACTACAACGCGTGCGGTCTGGGCGATCTGGGCAAACCTGAAGGCTACGTCGCCCGCCAGATCAAAGGCTGGAGCGAGCGCTACGAAAAAGCCCTGACCCCGGATGCGCCACACTGGGAAGCGGTCAAAGCCTGGCTCAACGAGAAGATGCCGGCCGACCACCCGACCTCTAGCATCGTTCACAACGATTACCGCTTCGACAACGTCATTCTCGACCCGCAAAACCCGATGCAGATCATCGGCGTGCTCGACTGGGAACTGACCACCCTCGGCGATCCGCTGATGGATCTTGGCAACACCCTCGCCTACTGGATCGAAGCCGACGACCCGGCGCCAGTGCAACTGATGCGCCGCCAGCCGAGCCACGCACCGGGCATGCTGACCCGCCGCGAATTCGTTGATTACTACGCCGAACGTTCGGGCATTCAGATCGACAATTTCGACTTCTACTACACCTACGGCCTGTTTCGCCTGGCCGGCATCGTGCAGCAGATCTACTACCGCTTCTACCATGGCCAGACCCAGGACAAACGCTTCGCGCAGTTCATTCAAATGAACAAACTGCTGGAGCAGATGAGCTTGCAGGTCATCCAGAAATCTAGCCTCTGATCCAGGCCCTATAACAAGACTTTTCACAAGGGAAACCCATGTCCAAGACTCAGTTGTTCGACCTCGACGGCAAGATCGCTTTCGTCTCCGGCGCCAGCCGTGGCATCGGTGAAGCCATCGCCAAACTGCTGGCCCAGCAAGGCGCCCACGTGATCGTCTCGAGCCGCAAGCTTGAAGGCTGCCAGCATGTGGCGGACGCGATCATCGCCGCCGGCGGCAAAGCCACCGCAGTTGCCTGCCACATCGGTGAAATGGAACAGATCAGCCAGGTATTCGCCGGGATCAAGGAACAGTTCGGCCGCCTGGATATTCTGGTCAACAACGCCGCGACCAACCCGCAGTTCTGCAACGTGCTGGACACCGACCTCGGCGCTTTCCAGAAGACCGTCGACGTGAACATTCGCGGCTACTTCTTCATGTCCGTGGAAGCGGGCAAGCTTATGCGCGAAAACGGGGGTGGCAGCATCATCAACGTCGCATCGATCAACGGTATTTCGCCGGGCGTGTTCCAGGGCATCTATTCGGTGACCAAAGCGGCGGTGATCAACATGACCAAGGTCTTCGCCAAGGAATGCGCGCAATTCGGCATCCGCTGCAACGCCCTGCTGCCGGGTTTGACCGACACCAAGTTCGCCTCGGCACTGGTGAAGAATGACGCGATCCTCAAGCAAGCGTTGACGCAGATACCGCTCAAGCGTGTGGCCGATCCGAGTGAGATGGCTGGGGCGGTGTTGTATCTGGCGAGTGATGCGTCGAGCTACACCACCGGTGTTTCGCTGAATGTGGATGGTGGGTTCCTGTCCTGACCGTCGCGGCAAATGAATTACCCTGTGGGAGCGAGCTTGCTCGCGAAGAGGCCATGCCAGTCAGCCTATTGAGCGACTGACACACCGCTTTCGCGAGCAAGCTCGCTCCCACAAGGAATGTATTTCAGGCATACAGCAATTTCGGTAACTGCCGCACAACCCGCGACTTGCGCCCGGCTGGCGTTATTGAGTGACGCAACGGGTAGTGGTGATGTGTCGAGTCACCTGCTCGTCGACATAAGCGTCGCCCGCCACTTCAGTGTTCTCGATGACCTGACAAGTACGTTCCGGCGGTGGAGGTGGCGCCACAGGTGGAGGCGGCGGCGGACTGGCACAACCGGCCAACAACACCACACCAAAAGCCAACGACAACGGTGAACACACGCGTTTCCCAAGACTGTTCATAGGACGACCCGCGATAAATGAGAGACAAACTTCCGCGACCGAAACGACCACGGAAAACCTGACCACTCATTCTTTATAGACGAGACCTTCGTGAGCGCCAGTAAACCGGACGTGTGCGGGGACATTGGCTGTCGATTTTGCGTTGGAACTCAACAGAGCAAGGCTGAGGTTTTACGTCACCAGACAAGCCGCCATCGCTGGCAAGCCAGACTCCCACAGGGACGGCGTACTCCTGAGATGCGGGTCGGCTAGAGGGCCGCTATCGCCAGCAGGCTGGCTCCTACAGTTTTGAATTGCATGCGTCCCGCCACAAACCGGTCGGCTGTCAGGCCGCTATCGCCACCAGGCTCACCGAAAAGCAAACGCCGAAGCCACACCGCCCTCGCTTCTCACCACTCAACACAATGAGCGTTAGCTCGAGTGCAGCTCTTGATCTCAAGAGCCCGTCGGCAGGCTTCGTTCCGGGATTGATCCGGGGGTGGGAGCGCAGCGACCGTTTGGCGAAGCCAAACACATCGAGAGGAGGTGCAGCGAAGCAAACCGGAGGCGATGCGCCCGGATCAATCCCGGAACGAAGGGACCCCGAGCCCTAGCGAGCGGGCCGAACGTCAGGGTAAAGCCTTTTTGGGTACTTTTTCGGCGTCTGGAAAAAGTGCCTCGCCGTAAGGGCGAAACCCTAATCCGCCATCACCATAAAAACGGATATTCACACAATAACAAGAGAAAATTCTCAGCTCTAAAGCCTACGCCAACCCAGGATCCCCAGAAAAACGCAAAGAATTGCTCTCCAACTCATACCGCAATTCGTCAACCAAAGCCGCCACCGACTCAGGCGTACGCAAAGCATCCAGCTTCAACCCACTGATCACCAGATCCACCTGCCCCGACACCGGGTGATAAAGCTTCACCGTCAGTGAATGATCCCCATCCACCGAACACTCACACGCCAGCGGCGAAAAACTGTGCTCAAGCTGGGCGCGCAACTGCGCAAGATTCATCATTGAAGCCGTTCCTTAATCTGTTTCGAAGGGACACGATCCCAAGCCGTAAAAGACCCGTATCGCACTCCAACAGACTAAAAAAAGCCTCCGCCCACCAACACATCAATTTGCACCCTGCCCACTAGTGCATTTGCACCTACTTTTGGCCCTTGGTGCGCCACTCACCGGAAAACAGCCCGCGCTCCCGCGCCCAGACAATCGCCTCGCTGCGGCTATGCACATCCAGCTTGGAATACACCGTCGCCACATGATTGCGCACGGTATTCGGCGCCAGTTTCAGCCGTGCCGCAATCTCCTTGTCCGCCAGGCCTTCACAGATCAGCCCCAGCACATCACGCTCACGCGCCGTCAGATCGGTGAACGACACACTTGGCAGTTGCGGTGAGTTGATCTTTTTCACATTCGCCAGTTTTTCGATCAGCGTGCGACTGAACCACGAGGCGTCTTTCATCACCTCCTCAATCGCCGCCACCAGTTCAAGCTCGGTGCGTTTGCGCTCGGTGATGTCCATCAGCACCAGCAAATAGCACGGTGTGTCGTGAATATTGACGGTATCGGCAGACACCGCGCACTCCAGTAGATCCGCATCCTTCTTGCGCACCCGCACATCAACCCGGTCAATCCGACCGTTTTTTTCCAGCGCCGTCAGCAGTCGGGACCGGGCGCCATCGTCGTCGATGAAGTCCAGTTGCGTCACGGTTTTGCCCAATACGTCATCACTGGTAAAGGCCATGGAATCGAGGAAAGCCTGATTGACGTCGATGACCTGCTGTTCGTCGGCCGTGCAAATCAGAATCGGCACCGGCGTCAGGCGAAAGGCCGTGGCAAAGCGCTCCTCGCTCTCGCGCAGCGCCACCTCAGCCCTGCGGCGCAGTTCCACATCCACGAAGGAAAACAGCATGCATTGCTCATCGTTGAGTAACAGGGGTTGCCCGGCAACAATCACTTGCTTGTTGCTGCCATCGGGCAGGCGCAGTTCGGCCTGCATCTGAGGAATGGTCGCGACGTCGCGCAGGCGCTGGATCGCCAGATCCCTTTTCTCGGCCTGCTCGAAGATGTCGATTTCATAGGCCGAAGTGCCGATCACCTGGTCGCGGGTGTAACCGGTCATCTCCAGAAACCCCGGGTTGACCTTGATGTAGCGCAAATCGCTGAGACGACAGATCACCGCTGGCGCCGGGTTGGCATTGAAGGTTTTTTCGAAACGCAGTTCAGCGTTGGCCCAATCGGTGACGTCGCTCATGATCAGCACCAGCGACTCCGGCTGCCCTTCGCGGTCGGTCAGCACCATGCTGCGCACGCTGTGGACCCAGACGCGTTCAGGATCATCCACCGCGAACACCTCGATCAATACGTCGCTGAAGACTTCGCAACGCGCGACGCGGCTGATCGGATAATTCTCCGGCGGCACCAGATGATTGTTGCGATAGCGCAGGCTGAAGCGCTTGGCGT
The DNA here is from genome assembly GCF_044760045.1 of Pseudomonas sp. NPDC098747. Lineage (NCBI taxonomy): Bacteria > Pseudomonadati > Pseudomonadota > Gammaproteobacteria > Pseudomonadales > Pseudomonadaceae > Pseudomonas > Pseudomonas sp. NPDC098747. Next base: position 9,293 of record NZ_JBIWAL010000028.1, read on the forward strand.
ACTCGTCGGCATTGATGCCCAACTCGCCGATCCGGCTGACACCGTGCATGGCCAGCGCAGCTTCGTTGGCCCAGAGGATGCTCTGATCGAGTTCAAGCAAAATCACACCGTCGGACAGCCCGGCGATGATTTGCTGCAACTGACGACGATTGGTTTCGCGGGTCAGGACTTCCTGGCTCATTGGATCTCCACAAGTGATACGCCCATGTGAAGGGTACGACCACGGCCGCCGCAGATCGTGCCAGCATTAATTTTCGCAACACCCTCAGTCCAATGTGGCAGCTAGCTCCCACAGGGATTAGAGGTGAGTGGAAGGTTCGCGCAGTTCACGCAAGGTATCGAGAAACAGCTTGAGCACCGGCGAAGCATCGTCCGCGCGATAGGTGGCGTACAACGGCACTTCCGGCAACGCCGGGGTCAACTTGCGGAACACCAGCCCCGCCGGCGCCAATTGCTCGATGGACGCCGGCAACAGCGCCACGCCAAACCCCGCACGCACCAGGCTGAGCAAGGTTTGCACCTCGATCACTTGCTGGCGGATCTGCGGCGTGAAGCCGGCCTGAATACAGCACTGGTAGAGGAAATTGGCAAACCGCGACTGCTTCAGCTCCAGCGCCACAAACGGCTCCAGCGCCAGATCCGCTGGGGCCAGCACTTCGCGGCTGGCCAACGGATGATCCGCGGGCATCACCACATGAATCGGCTCATAGATCAGCAATTCATTACGCAATTGCGGGTCGTCATAGCCTACGCGGAACACGCAGGCGTCGATGCGCTTTTCCTTCAACGCCTTGACCTGCGCCGCCGGGGTCATTTCATGCAAACGCCAGGTGACTTGCGGATAGCGCTCGCGAAACAGATGCAGCGCCTTGGGCAGCACGCCGACCATCACCGAACTGATCATGCCGATTTCCAGTTCACCAAGCTGCCCACGCCCGGTTTGCCGGGTCAGGTCCAGCGCCCGCTCGAGCTGTTCGAACACCAGCGGCGCCTGCTCCTTGAGCATCTGCCCCGCCGCAGTCAGCTCGACCCGATGATGACTGCGCGCGAACAGTGGTGTGCCGAGTTCCTCTTCCAGCAGACGAATCTGTTGGCTCAATGGCGGCTGGCAGATGTGCAGCCGTTCGGCGGCACGACCGAAATGCAACTCATCGGCCAGGGCCATGAAATACCGCAGCAGACGCAGGTCCATGGCGGCTTACCCCAGGCTCAGCGGTGTTGAACGCTGACGCACGCCGGTCAATGCAAACAGCGCGTTGGCGATGGCCGGCACCACCGACGGGCTGCCCAGTTCACCGACGCCGCCGGGTTTGCTCGGCTCACCCTCCAGCACAAGAATGTCGGTGGCCGGCATGTCGGACATGCGCGCCACGCGATAGTCGTGGAAATTGCTCTGCATCACCCTGCCCTGTTTGATGTCGAGCTTGTCGAACAACGCATGGCCCAAGCCCCACATCAGGCCGCCGTAAATCTGCTCTTCGACACCCCCCGGCGACACCGTCAAACCGCAATCGACCACGCAGGTGAGTTTCTCGACCTGGGCCTTGCCATCGACCGTGGTGACCCGCGCTACCACCGCGATAAAACTGGTGTAACCCTGATTGGTCGCGATCCCCAGCGCCGTACCCGGCGGCAAAGGTTGGCCCCACCCGGCGCGTTCGGCAGCCTGCTTGAGCACCGCTACATGACGCGGTCGCTCCTGCATGTTGGCCAAACGGAATGCCAGCGGATCGGCACCGGCCGCATGGGCCAGTTCGTCCATGAAGCTTTCCACGGCGAACACGTTGGGGATGAAACTCACCGAGCGGTACCAACCGCTGGGAACGTTGCTTTCATGCTTGACCCAACTCAGTTGCAGATGCGGCGGACGGTAGGCGAAGTCCCACGCAGTGATGGCTTCGGTGGTGCTGTAATCCATGTGATCCGGGCGCTGGAAGTAACCCGGCTCCCACTGTTCCGGTGAGGCGGGCGACACCGCGTGCAGTTGCAGTGCGGTGAGTTTCCCATGAGTGTCCAGCGCACCTTTGATCCGGTTTAGCGTTGCCGGGTGATAGAACAGCGCGTGCATTTCGTCTTCACGGCTGTTGAGCAGCTTCACGGGTACAGCGGTTTTCTGCGCCAGATACGCCACTTCAAACAACCAGTATTTGGCCTCGCGCGCACCGAAACTGCCGCCGGAGACCAACTCATGGATGGTGACGTTAGCCTTGTCGATCCCGCACACGGTTCGCGCCGCTTCCAGCGCCGAGGACGGCACCTGCACGCCGCCCCAGTAGGTGATTGCCTTGTCCTTCACCTGCGCGGTGATGCAGATCGGTTCCAGCGGGTTTTGCACCTTGTAGGGCATGGTGTAATCAGCTTCGAGCAGCTTCGCCGCGCCCGCCCATTGCCCGGCGACATCGCCTTGGGTCATGGCGTTTACGGTTTGCGCTTGCGGATCGCCGATGGCTTTGGCCTGGGCGCTGAACAACGCGTCGCTGTCGAACCCGGCCAGTGGCGAATCGCTCCACTGGATCTCCAGTAGCTTGCGCCCCTCCTGCGCCGCCCAGTACGTATCGGCCAACACCGCGACACCTTCCAGATTGCCGCCAAGCACATCGGGCCGCCCGGGAATCGCCAGCACTTTGCGCACGCCTGGCACCTTTAATGCGGCCGCCGAGCCTACGCTGACCACTTTCGCGCCCACCACCGGTGCTCGCTGGATCACCGCCACCAGCATCCCCGGCAATTGCACGTCGATGCTGTATTTGAATTGCCCGCAAACCTTGGCCGCTGCATCGCGTTTATGCCGTAGTTTGCCGATGTATTTGAACTGCGACGGATCCTTCAACGTGACCTTGTCGGGTGCCGGCAGATGCGCCGCGACGCCAACGAGTTCGCCGTAGCCCAGGCTGCGTTTGCTAGTTGGATGAACGACCCGGCCTTCTTCGGTGGAGCAGCTGTCGGGGCTGACTTTCCACTGCTTGGCCGCTGCCGTGATCAACAATGCCCGCGCCGTGGCACCGGCCATGCGCAAGCGGTCGTATTCCAACGAAACACTGGTGCTGCCGCCCGTGGAGAAGACTTTCCAGATCGGGTGGATGTAGGTTTCGAAGAACGGATCTTCCGGGGTAATCACCTGCACGGTCATCGGATTGACATCGAGTTCCTCGGCCACACACGCGGCCAGTGCGGTATGAGTTCCGGTGCCGGAATCGTGCTTGTGCACCACCAGTTTCACCGTGCCGTCGGGCAACACGCGCACCCAGGCATTGGGTTCGAATTCACTGGCCGGTGCTGGGGCCTTGGGGTCTGTCGCCGCCATGCCGCTCGGCAGATACAAGGCAATCGCCAAGCCTGACGCCACCGTGACCGCTTGTTTGAGGAACACCCGGCGCGGCAGTTCGAAAGCGCTATCGTCAATGAGGCTCATCAAGCCTCCTTCGGCGCATTCGCCGCACGTTTGATCGCTTTGTTGATGCGCCCGTAAGTGCCGCAGCGGCAGATATTCCCGGACATCGCGTTGCGGATCGAATCATCAGTGACTGCCGCGCCCGTGTTGAGCAACGCAGCCGCCGACATGATCTGCCCGGATTGACAGTAGCCGCATTGCGGCACATCTTCGGCGACCCAGGCCAGTTGCAACGGATGGTTTTGCGTCGGCGACAAGCCTTCGATGGTGGTGATGCTGTGGCCCGCGACGGCGGCCAGCGGCAACTGGCAGGAACGCACTGCAACACCGTCCAGATGCACGGTGCAGGCACCGCACAGGCCCATGCCACAACCAAATTTGGTGCCGGTGAGTTTCAACTGATCACGCAAGACCCATAACAAGGGCATGGAGGGGGACGCCTCATCCAGCTCGCGTCGTTCGCCGTTAACCGTGAATGTAATCATTGTCAGGCTCCAAGAGAGCGGCCCGTCTTTGTGCAGGCCTGGTCACCGATTATTGGAAGCCACGGCAATCCCCGGCCAGCGACGATTTCTGCCAACCGGTGTAAGCAGGACTAACAACATGTACAAGCGATACCCGTCGGTGCAGTCCATGAGCGCGTTTATCCACGCAGCGCGCAGCGGTAGTTTTTCCAGCGCTGCGCGCAAACTCGACCTGACCCACAGCGCCATCAGCCAGCAGATCCGTGCACTGGAGGATTTCATCGGCCAGCCGTTGTTCGTGCGTGAAGGGGGCGGCAGCAACCTGACGGACGCCGGGCAGTTGTTTGCCAGTGTGTTGTCGGATGGTCTGGCGCAGATCGATCGCGCGCTGTCCTCGGTGAAAAACCGCAGCGTGGCGCAACGTCTGACGCTGGATGTCGACAGTGAACTGGCGCAGAGCTGGCTCAATCCACGCTTGCCGCAGTTGCTGGATGAGCTGCCGGATTACGAGGTGACGCTGCTGTCGATGCCACGCAGTGATCGCAGCACGTTCGAACGGGTCGATCTGGCGTTGCGCTACGGTTATGGCGATTGGGACGACTGCGAGATGACGCAGATCTGCGGCGACCGGGTGATGGCGGTGGCTTCGCCTGAGTTGCTGGAACGGCATGGATTGCAGTTGCCATTGAGCCCGGCGCAGGTGCTCAAGTTGCCGTTGCTGGGTTACACGCGGCGCTCGTGGATTCCTTGGCTGGATGCTGCCGGGATGACGCCGACCGAGCCCACGGCACGGGTGATTTTTGATAACGCAGCGAATCTGATTGCGGCCGCCGAGGCTGGCGTCGGCGCGGGACTGGTGCGTGGATTACTGGCCGCCGATGCATTGCGCAGTGGACGGTTGGTGACGCTGAACGAAGCGCAGATTGCGGCGCATTACAACCTGTATGCGGTTTGGCCGCATGGGCAGGCAGAGCGCGTGGCGCCTGTGGTTGAAGTGATCAAGCAGATGGCTTTGCGTACACACCACTGACGCTTTCGCGAGCAAGCTCGCTCCCACAGTTTGACCGCATTTCTCCAGATGGAATGCAATCCCCCTGTGGGAGCGAGCTTGCTCGCGAAGGGGCCGGCACAATCACCACAAAAACCAAAACCATATCGCCCAAGTATCACCACCCCTCCCAATTAATATTGTACGAACCCCTCCCCCCTTTCCAATACTCGCCCTCAGCAGCCACCCACCCGGGCCGGATGCGACCAGGCGAGGGAATGCGTGCACGTTGCGCATAGAAATGGCCGATTGCCCGGGACGTGGATGCCGAGAGCCGCAAGGCTCCCTTCCCCGCTATCAGGAGATCGACTTCAATGATCATCGATATCAGTTGCTATCCCACCGATCTGGTGGACCTCGCCTGGAGGCATGACG
>NZ_JBIWAL010000028.1:14580-26152 GCF_044760045.1 Pseudomonas sp. NPDC098747
AATTAAACGCAAACAACAGATATAAAAAAAATAAAAAACAAAAAATAACAAAACCAACCTATAACGATCACCTATCCTGGAGGCATGACGGTGACCCGTTCACCGGCGAGCGTCTGCTGGAGATGATGGATGGCCCCTACATGGTCAACGGCAAGCCTCGCCGCATCGACAAAGCCTTCATCCAGCCGCCACAAGGCAACACCATTTATACCTGGACCGACGGCGACCTGAGCGGCCGTGAATCCATCGACGCCTACATGGCCTACACCCTGAAAATGGTCCAGACCTACCCGGACCGTTTCATCGGCTGCTTCGTCTACAACCCGCGCTGCGGCGTGGAAAACGGCGTCGAGGCGATCGAGCGCTACGTCAAGGAACACGGCTTCAAGATGGTCCAGATGCAGGCCAACATGCACGCCTATCGCCCGGACCGTGCGCTGGACTGGGTGCGCCCCTGCTTCGAGAAATGCGCCGAGCTGGGCATTCCGGTCAAGCTGCACACCGGCGACGGGCCGTACAGCATCCCGTCGGAATGGGTGCCGATGATCAAGGAATTCCCAAACGTCGACTTCATCATGGCCCACTTCGGCGTGCAGACCGGCGGCGTCTATGTGTTTGAACCGATGCAATGGGCGATGGAGTTGCCCAACGTCTACTGCGAATCGGGCTGGTGCCTGCAATCGCGGATCGTCGAATTCGCCAAGGTCCTGCCGACGCACAAAATCCTCTTCGGCACCGACACCCCGCCGAACGAACCGGGCATGTGGCTGCGCCTGCTCGAAGTGCTCTGTCATGAGCCGCCGCAGGGCCTCAACCTCGACGAAGACACCCTCGAAGAGTACCTGGGCAACAACACCGCGCGGATGATCGGCCTCGAACCCACCCCGCCACCGCGTTCCGTTTCCGAAGCAGAGGCGCAACTCAAGCGCCCCGTCACCACTCAACTGGCCAGGAGCTGAACCGATGATCATCGACACCCATCTGCACCCCACCAACCTGGTCGACGAAGCCTGGCGACACACCGGCGAACCGTTCACCGGTGAGCGCATGCTCAAGCTGATGGACGGCCCGTACATGATCAATGGCAAACCACGCCGCATCGACATGGGTTTCATCCAGCCGCCACCGGGCAACACCGGTTATCGCGACGGCAATCGCCGAGGCCGTGAGGGCGTACGCGACTACATGTCGTACATCGCCGAACTCTGCGTGAAGTACCCGGACCGGTTCATCGGCAACTTCAACTACAACCCACGCTGGGGGCCGGAGAACGGCGCGGCGGAGCTGGAATTCCACATCAAGGAATACGGCTTCAAGATGCTCAAGCTGCACGCCAACATGCACGGCTATCGCCCGGATCGCGCACTGGACTGGCTGCGTCCGGCGATGAAAGTCTGCGCCAAGTACAACATCGTCGTGCTGATCCACACCGGCGATGGCCCGTACACGATTCCGACGATGTTCTATCCGATCATCCGCGAGTTCCCGATGGTCAATTTCATCATCGGCCACTTCGGCATCCAGACCGGTGGCAACTACTCGTTCGAAGCGTTCTGGATGGCGATGGACACGCCGAACGTGTACTGCGAATCGGGTTGGTGCTTCCAGTCGCGGATCGTCGAGTTCGCCAAGGAACTGCCGCGCAACAAGATTGTGTTCGGCACTGACTCACCGCCGAACGAACCGGGCATGTGGCTGCGTGAGTTGGAGGTGTTGTGCTCGCCGGCACCGCAAGGTCTGGGGATCGACGAGGATCATCTGGAGGACTACCTGGGCAACAACATCGCCCGATTGTGCGGGATCGAACCGACACCACCGCCGAAGGATTTGGTTGAGGCGGATATTCGGTTGACCACAACGTACCTCTGATACCGACACCGGTACTCAGTAGATAAATGCTGGATCTCTGTTCCTTGGGAGAAATGCAGGTCCTCTGCTCTTTGGAGAAATGCTGGAACCCTGTTCTTTGGAGAGATGCTGGACTCTGTTCCCTGGAGAAATGCTGCACTCGTGGCGAGGGGATTTATCCCCGTTGGGTGGCGAAGCCGCCCCAGAACCTGCTATCGCGGTTAGTCAGACATATCGCGTGGGATGGTTTCAGGACTGCTTCGCAGCCCAACGGGGATAAATCCCCTCGCCACAGTAAACCCCCTCGCCACAGGGGGTCTGCAGTGTTTCAAATGAGCCACGCAGCGACTTTACAGGCACGAAGATGACCCGGCGTTCGCTCGACCGGCAGGCCAACGGCTTGTCGATCGAACGCCTTCTCACCCCTGCGTGCCTGCTTTTTACGAGGTGAAACCATGACCCGTTCGACGCTCGGCGATTCTCAGGATTTTCACGTGTTCATCGATGCCTATCGCCGTGAGTACCCGGACGATGTGCTGACCATCACCCATCCGATTTCTGCCGATCAGGACGTCACCGCCCTGGTCGATGCCCTTGCCGCCCAAGGCCGCGACCCACTGCTGATCTGCGAAAACGTCGGCAACCTCGGCGTGCCGGTCGCGACCAACCTGTTCGCCTCTCGCACCCGCATCGCCCGGTTGTTCGGCGTAACCCCTGCGCAACTGCACGAAACCTTCCAGACCCGCGCCAACCAGCCAATCCCACCGCGCTATGTAGAGACCGGCCCGATCCTCGATGAAGTGTTCGAAGGCGAGGCCCTGGACCTCGCGCTGCTGCCGATGCTCAAGCATTTCGACAGCGATCGGGGGCCATACATCACCAACGCGATCATCATTGCCGAGGACCCGCTGACCGGCATCGCCAACATGAGCTACCACCGCTCGATGCGCCATGCCCGCCAGGCCCTCGCCACCAGTCTGCACTCACGCGGGCACCTGTGGCGGATGCTGCAAACCGCCCGCGAACGTGGCGAAGAACTGCGCGTGGCGATGGTGGTCGGCGCGCATCCGCTGTTTATGCTTGCCGCTGCGGCGCGGCTGCCCTATGGCAGTGATGAACGTGCAGTGGCCGGCGGTTTGTTCGGTGCGCCACTGGAGCTGGTAAAAACCCCGCGCTATGGCATTGGTGTGCCGGCGTATGCCGAGTTTGTGCTGGAGGGCGCTATTGATCCGGCGGCCTATGCCGAGGAAGGCCCATTCGGCGAATTCAGCGGTTACTCCTCGGATCGCTCGACCAACAATGTGCTGCGTGTCGACACCCTGCTTCGGCGCAAGGATGCCTGGCTGGTCGATGTGGTGGGCGGCCGCTACGCCGAGCATCTGACCCTGGCGCGGCTGCCCCGGGAAGCGGAAATGAGCGAGAAGCTCAGGGCACGCTTCCCCGCCGTCACCGCCGTGCATTACCCGAACTCCGGCACGCATTTTCATTGCTACGTGGCGCTGGATCAGAGCCGCGACGGCGAGGCGCGGCAGATCATGCTGGCCCTGCTCGGCTGGGACCCGTATCTGAAAACCGTGATTGCGGTGGACAGTGATATCGACATCAGCGACGACAGTCAGGTGCTGTGGGCGCTGGCCACGCACTTCCAGCCGCATCTGGATATGTTCACCATCGACGGCTTGCCCGGCAGTCCGCTCGACCCGTCGTCCTCGGTCAATGGCACCACCTCGCGAATGGGGCTGGATGCGACGCGCGGTTCCGGGTTCGACGGGATCAAGGCACAGCTCGATCAGGACGTGCTCGAACGCGCGCGGCAACTGCTCAAGGAGCTGGAATCGTGATCCGGCAACGGATGGTGGTCGGCATCAGCGGCGCGTCCGGCTTCATCTACGGCGTGCGCCTGCTGCAATTGCTGGCCGAACTGGACATCGAAAGCCACCTGATCATCAGCCGCGCCGCGTTGCTGACCATGGCCCACGAAACCGACTACAAACTGGCCGACGTCACCGCCCTGGCCAGCCACTACCACCGCGCCGATGACGTCGCCGCCGGGATCGCCAGCGGTTCGTTCCGCTGCCTGGGCATGGTGGTCGCGCCGTGCTCGATGAGGACGCTGGCAGAGATCGCCACCGGCACGTCATCAGGGCTGATCGGCCGCGCCGCCGACGTCACCCTCAAGGAACGCCGCACGCTGGTGCTGATGGCCCGCGAAACCCCGCTGACTCTTGCGCACCTGCGCAACATGACCGCCGTCACCGAGATGGGCGGAATAATCGCCCCGCCAGTGCCGGCCTTTTATGCCCGCCCGGAAAGCCTGGCGCAAATGGTCGACCACAGTCTCGGCCGCGTGCTCGACCTGTTCGGTCTCGATGCGGGCACGGCCACACGCTGGCAAGAACCTCAAGCAGATCCATCGACTGACATAAATACCTGTGGCGAGGGGATTTATCCCCGATCGGCTGCGCAGCAGTCGTGAAGTCAGCACACGCGGTCAGCCTGAAATAACGCCAATGCAGATTTGGGGCCGCTTCGCGACCCAACGGGGATAAATCCCCTCGCCACAAAGGTCAATCAAAGGAGCCTCACCATGAACACCCCATTCAACGCGCCAACTCCGAACACCAAAATCCCCGTCACCATCCTCACCGGATTCCTCGGTGCCGGCAAAACCACCCTGCTCAATTACATCCTCAAGGAAAACCACGGCCGCAAGATCGCCGTGATCGAAAACGAGTTCGGTGAAGTCGGCATCGACGGCGACCTGGTGCTGAGCTCAGAAACCGAAGAAATCTACGAGATGGTCAACGGTTGCGTTTGCTGCACCGCCGAGGTTCGCGAGGATCTGGTGCGCATCGTCCGCGAGTTGGTGGCGCGCCCGGTGCGGCTCGACCACATCCTCATCGAGACCAGCGGCCTCGCCGATCCGTACCCGGTGGCGCAGAGCTTTTTCATCAACGATCCGATTGCCGATGAAGTCGAACTCGACGCCATCGTGACCATGGTCGACGCCAAGCACATCGCCCAGCATCTGGAAGATCTGCAACTGGACGGCGTCGACAATCAGGCGGTCGATCAGATTGTCTGTGCCGACCGCATCGTCATCAACAAAGTCGACCTGGTCAGTGCTGAAGAGGTGGAAGCCTTGCGCGGCAAAATCCGTGGATTGAATGCCACGGCAGATCTGGTGACTTCCACCCACGCGCAAATCGATCTGACCAAGATCCTCGGCATCGGCGCTTTCGAATGCACGCAGAAACTCATGGAAATTGGCGCTGAATCTGAGCATCACGATCACCACGACCACAACGAGCATACGCACGAGCACTCCATCGAAAAGCAGGATCACCAACATGACCCGAGCGTGTCGTCGGTGGGCATCGCCGTCGACGGCGCGGTCGATCTGATGGCGTTCCACCGCTGGATCAGCGAACTGCGCTCATCCCAGGCCGACAACCTGTACCGCATGAAAGGCGTGCTGGCGGTGGCCAATGAAGACCAACGCTACGTGCTGCAAGGCGTGCACAGCCTAGTGGAATTCCGGGCATCGACCGCGTGGGGCACGGAGCCCCGCTCAAGCAAGATCGTGTTCATCGGCCGCGACCTGGATCGTGCGGCGCTGAACCAGGGCTTCGCCGCCTGCCTGGCAGGCTGAACAAGGCGTCGGAGCCGGTGGACGGCGGCTTCGCAGCACGAATGACTGATGCCCACTGGGCACTGTAAATCTGTGGAATGAACTCTGTGGTGAGGTCACCTGTGGAGAGGGGATTTATCCCCGTTCGGCTGCGAAGCAGTCGCAAATCCTGTGAGTGCGGTTTGTCTCATATTCCGCGCTGGCAGGTTTTGGGGGCGCTTCGCACCCCAACGGGGATAAATCCCCTCGCCACAGGTTCCGCACTGAACAAATGACCTCATTCCAAAAGGGATCTGCAGTGTTCCCGGATCAAAAGGCATCAGACGAATACCCCTCTCTACCGCATAAAAACAGCCAGAGGTGTTTCCCCATGTCGTCAGCCACATCCCCATCGCAAGCTGCTTCCACCGTCCATCCCGTCGACCAGGTTCTGCCGGTCCGACAGATGCTCACCCTCGGCCTGCAACACATGGCCGTCTCGTACATCGGCGCCATCGCCGTGCCGTTGATTGTCGCAAGTGCTCTGAAAATGTCCCACGCCGAAACGGTGGCGCTGATCAGCACCACGCTGTTCTGTTCCGGTATCGCCACCCTGCTGCAAACCGTCGGTTTCTGGAAATTCGGCGTGCGTCTGCCGATCCTCCAAGGCGTCGCGTTCAGCAGCGTTGGCCCGGTGATCGCCATCGGTAGCAACCCGGAGGTGGGGTTTGCCGGGGTCTGCGGGGCGGTGATCGGTGCCGGGATTTTTACGATGCTGATCGCGCCCTTCGTGGGTCGATTGCGGCGGTTTTTCCCGCCGGTGGTGACCGGTTGCATCGTCACGGTGATCGGTTTGCAGTTGTTCCCGATCGCCTATGAATGGGTCGGCGGCGGGCGCAATGCGAGCAACTTCGGCGCGCCGGCCTTCCTCGGCGTGGCGGTGGTGGTGTTGCTGACGATTCTGCTGGTCAACCGCTATGGCAGCCCGCTGCTGCGCAACATGGCGGTGCTGGTGGGGATGCTGGTCGGCGCCGGCCTGGCCTACGGTTTGGGTATGGGCAGTTTTCACAGCGTCGAAGAAGCGCCGTGGCTGACCGTGCCCTATCCGTTCTACTTCGGTTTGCCAACCTTCAGCCTGATCCCCATCGCGACCATGGTGGTGGTGATGATTGTGCAAATGGTCGAGTCGATGGGGCTGTTCGTGGCCATCGGTGACATCGTCGAAAAACCGGTCGAAGACAAACAGGTGATCAACGGCCTGCGCGCCAACGGTCTGGCCAGCACCATCGCCGGGATGTTCGCCGCGTTCCCGTTTATTGCCTTCATGGAAAACGTCGGTCTGGTGATCCTGACCGGCGTGCGCAGTCGTTGGGTAGTCGCGGTCAGCGGCTTGCTGATGTGCTCGATTGCATTGGTGCCCAAGGCCGGGGCGATCATCGCCTCGATGCCGACAGCCGCACTGGGCGGTGCCGGTATCGCCATGTTCGGCGTGGTCGCTGCGGCGGGGATTCAGACCCTGGCCAAGGTCGACTACGAGCGCAATCGCTACAACGTGCTGATCGTCGGTTTCACCCTCGCCGCCGCGCTGGTGCCGGTGCTCGCGCCAACCCTGTTCAAACAATTACCCGAGTGGTCGCAGCCGTTCCTGCACAGCAGCGTGGTCATCGCCTGCCTGGTGTCGGTGCTGCTCAACGCCGCGCTGAATGGCGTCAGCGTGCCGCAAACCGCCGCCGCCAAATCCGCCTCGCACATCCTTTGACTGGAACCTGCCATGACTCAACTTCAGAACATCCTGATCAAGAACCCGGTCGCGGTCATGACCGGTCTGCGCGGCCCGCGTGCCCGCGCGGGCGCCGTGGACATCCGCGTGGTCAATGGCCGTATCGCTGAAATGGCCGCTGATCTGGCGGCGCAACCCGGCGAACGGGTGATCGACGCGCGCAACTGCGTGGTTTATCCGGGCTGGATCAACACCCACCATCATCTGTTCCAGAACCTGCTCAAAGCCGTGCCAGAAGGTTTGAATCAGGACCTGCAAGGATGGCTCGCCAGTGTGCCCTACCCGCGTTTGAACCGTTTCACGCCGCAACTGGCGCGGATCGCCGCACGCCTGGGGATGGTCGAATTACTGTTGTCCGGCGTCACCACCTGCGCCGATCACCATTACCTCTACCACGCCCATGGCAGCACCGAGACCGGCGACTTGCTGTTCGACCTGGCCGATGAATTCGGCCTGCGTTTCGTCCTGTGCCGGGGCGGCGCACTGGAGTCGGCCAGCGCCCATCCGGGGTTCTCGAAAACCGCGTTGCAACCGGAAAGCCTTGAACAGATGGTCGGTGACATCGAACGGCTGAAATCGCTGTATCACCAGGACACACCGGACGCATTGCGCCGCGTCGTGGTCGCGCCCACTACGCCGACCTTCTCGCTGCCGCCCACCCTGCTGCGCGAACTGGCCCACACCGCGCGCGGCCTCGGTCTGCGCCTGCACACGCACCTGTCGGAGACGCAGAATTACGTGAACTTCTGCCGGGAAAAATACAACTGCCTGCCGGTGGAGTTTGTCGCCGAACACGAATGGCTCGGCCCCGACGTCTGGTTCGCCCACGCCGTACACCTGCAACCCGGCGAAATCCGCATGCTCGTGCAGACCGGCACCGGCATCTCCCACTGCCCGGTGAGCAATGCACGACTGGGCAGTGGCGTCGCCCCGGTGCCGCAAATGTACGAGGCTGGCGTGCCGATCTCCCTCGGCGTCGACGGCGTCGCCTCCAACGAATCCGGGAGCATGGTCGGCGAAGCCAACACCGCCTGGCTGATCCACCGCGCCGAACAAGGTGCCTCGGCGACGACAGCAGAAGATGTCATCCACTGGGGCACAGCGGGCGGCGCGCAGGTGTTGGGCCTTGGCGCCGTCGGTACGCTGGAAGTCGGCCAGGCGGCGGATCTGGTGGTCTACGGCCTCGACCATCCACGCTTCTACGGCTTCCACGACCGAGCCGTCGCGCCGGTGGTGGCGGGCGAACCGATCACGGTGAAATACAGCCTGGTCGGCGGGCGGATCGTAGTTGATAACGGCGTGATTCCGGGGCTGGATATCGAACGCATGCGCGCCGAGGCATGGGAAGGGGTGCAGGCGATGATGAAGGTTGACGACTGACCAAAATCCCCGTGCAGGAGCTGCCGTTGGCTGCTACACGGGGTACGCATTCGCAAGATACGGGTTTGTCGTCTAGGGTTACTACCTCATCGGACAGAGTCCCTGCCAGCAACACCGGGCTCTTGATCAAGGAGAGACTGATGACGTCCCGCCGCAACATCGAACAGACCTATCGCACCTGGTCCAGCCCCATCCTGCTGGAACTGAAAAAGCGTGAACACCAAATGAAGCCCGTCGAGCGTCAGGCGCTGGAGAATGTGCTGGTGGAAAGAAGATTGCTCGACACTGGCAATCCAGACGGCAGTGAGCGCCGCCAGCGCTGAGGAATTACGTCAATCCAGCAAACCAACGGTCTTCAGCAAATCGCCCAATCCCTTCGGCACCAATGGCGCCTGCTCGCTGAAGCTTAAGCTGTCATGCCAGCGCGCGGTGAAGGGCGCGCCGTCGCTTTCGTGGCCTGTGATCTGCGCATGCGTGTACACGCTTGAGTCGGCAAACGACGCGTCGTAAACCTGGACGATTTCGTGTCCCGGTTTGCCGTTATAGATGAACAGGCTTTCGAGTGTGCCGAGCAGGCGCAGGCCCGTGATCGACTGACCCAACTCTTCCTGCACTTCGCGCACGATCGCTTCGGCGCTGGTCTCGCCGAAATCAATCCCGCCGCCGATAGGCCGAAAGCAGGTTTGCTGGCTGACAGGGTCACGAAACTCGTTAACCAGAATGCTGCCGTTGTGGTGAAAAACGCAGAGTGCGAGGGCGCGGATATGCTGTTCGGCCATGGTGTGAAATCCATTTACAGGTGTGAGGCGCGGCATTTAAACACGATTCGCGCGGCACACCTGTGGCCGTCATTTGAAGCACATCACCTCAGACCGGAGAAATCGTCGCGAGCATGCCAATCAGAATGGTAAGAACCAAAAAACCACCCAGAAAAAAACCCATCTTGTTCATGCTGCTCTCCTTAATGCTGAGCTTGCGGTGCACTGGACGCTTCGGGATGAAGGACTGTCGCGAGTGACCGAACTGCCGGCGCATTCTGATCCTGCGTCTGAACCGAATACAGGGGCAGATTGAAACGAAAAAAGCGTATCAGATGGGATCTGATCTGTAAGAGTCCCTAGAGGGATTGCTATAGGCTGATATTCAGGCGAAAACAACATGCTTGCCCTGTCGGCGCTTTGATCTAGAGTCGTAGAACAATAAAAATCCAGAGGTGCAAATGACTGATCTGACCCTGCAACCCAATGTCGCCGAATCCCTGAACCGCTGGCACGAGATGATCCGTACCGGCGACTTGAGCGCCCTGCCCGCGTTGCTTGATGCCAACGCCGTTTTCCGCTCGCCGATGGCGCACACGCCTTACCCTGGCGCGCAGGTCGTGGCGATGATCCTCAACACGGTGTTTGAGGTATTCGAGGATTTTGAATATCACCGCGAACTGGCGACGGCGGACGGGTTGAATGTGGTTCTGGAGTTCAGCGCCAAGGTGGGCTCGAAGGAACTCAAGGGCATCGACATGATTCGCTTCGATGAGCACGGCAAGATTGTCGAATTTGAAGTGATGGTACGGCCACTTAGCGGTCTGCAAGCGCTGGGCGAAGAGATGGGCCGACGGCTTGGTGCTTATCTGGCTTCCGCCAAAGCCTGATCTCACCACAATCCCCAGCGGCAGCTCCTACAAGTTGGCACAAAAAAGCCCACTGACCGTCGCCGGTTCAGTGGGCTTTGTGTGTCAGGCGTCTAGTTACAGAGCCATGTCACGTGCAGCGTTTTCCTTCGGTGCCACTGCTTTTTCAGCCGGAGCATTTGCCGCTGGAGCAGCAACCTGACCGATCACTGGAGGCGTCGGCAGTTCGAGGATTTTAGCGGTGTAAGCCCACTCTGCAGCCACTTTGGCCGGATCGCTGTTCAGCTGAGTGCCGTAGCTTGGAACGATCTGGTGCAGCTTGGCTTGCCACTCAGGCGTTGCGACTTTGTCTTTGAAGACTTTCTGCAACACGCTCAGCATGATCGGTGCAGCGGTCGACGCGCCTGGCGATGCGCCCAGCAGGCCGGCGATAGAGCCGTCTTGTGCAGCAACGATTTCGGTACCCAGTTTCAGCACGCCGCCAGCAGCTTCATCACGCTTGATGATTTGCACGCGTTGGCCGGCTTGCCACAGGCGCCAGTCTTCAGCTTTGGCGTTCGGGAAGTATTCCTTCAGCGCGTTCAGACGGTCTTCATCCGACAGCATAAGTTGGCCAGCAAGGTACTCGAGCAGCGGGTATTCCTTTATGCCGACCTTGGTCATAGGCCAGATGTTGTGGGTGGTGGTGCTGGTCAGCAGGTCCAGGTACGAGCCTTCTTTGAGGAACTTGGTGCTGAAGGTCGCGAATGGGCCAAACAGAATGACGCGCTTGCCGTCCAGGACACGGGTATCCAGGTGCGGAACGGACATCGGCGGTGCGCCAACCGAGGCTTTACCGTAGGCCTTGGCCAGGTGTTGCTCGGCGATGCTTGCGTTGTCGGTCACCAGGAACGAGCCGCCAACCGGGAAGCCAGCATATTCCTTGGCTTCAGGAATGCCCGACTTCTGCAGCAGGTGCAGTGCACCGCCGCCCGCGCCGATGAACACGAACTTGGCGTCGGTTTCGGTTTTGGTGCCGTCTTTCAGGTTTTTGTAGCTGACGCGCCAGGTGCCGTCTTCGTTCTTGGTGATGTCCTGCACTTCGCTGGACAGTTTCAAGTCGAAATTTGGCTTGGTCTGCAGGTAACCGGCGAACTGGCGGGTGATTTCGCCGAAGTTCATGTCGGTACCCAGCGGGCTCCAGGTGGCCGCGATTTTCTGGTGGGGGTGGGGGGGGGGGGGCGGGGGGGGGGGCGGGGGGGGGGGGGGGGGGGGGGGGGGGGGGGGGGGCGGGGGGGGGGGGGGGGGGGGGGGGGGGGGGGGGGGGGGGGGGGGGGGGGGGGGGGGT
>NZ_JBIWAL010000028.1:26160-72961 GCF_044760045.1 Pseudomonas sp. NPDC098747
CGCCCTTCCATCATCAGCGGGACCCACTTCTTGATAACAGCCGGGTCTTCTGAGTACTGCATGCCGGCGAACAGCGGGCTCGCTTGCAGGGCTTCGTAACGCTTTTTCAGGAACTTGATGTTGTCATCGCCCCACACAAAGCTCATGTGCGGAGTGGTGTTGATGAACGAGCGAGGGTTCTTCAGAACGCCTTGCTGAACCTGCCAGGCCCAGAACTGACGGGAAACCTGGAACGCTTCGTTGATCTCGACGGCTTTCGGGATCGTGACGTTGCCTTTATCGTCTTCCGGGGTGTAGTTCAGCTCGGCCAGAGCCGAGTGACCGGTACCGGCGTTGTTCCAGCCGTTGGAGCTTTCCAGGGCGACACCATCAAGGCGCTCGACCATTTCCATCGACCAGGTCGGTTCCAGCTCATTGATCCACACACCCAGGGTGGTGCTCATGATGCCGCCGCCGATCAGCAGTACGTCGACTTTCTTGGCCTCTGCCGCATGAACGGAGGTCAGCCCCATCGACAAAGCCAGCCCTAGCAAGGCCGTGTTCACTTTTTTAAACATCTGTTGCACCTATGATAAAACGCCTTCCGCCCGCCGCTGTTATCTGTATGCGATCCGCTTTGATGACGCTCAGGCTGGCGTCGCAGATTCCGGCACACTTCAATTTTGACGGGTGGGCACACAAGGCCGACATGCCGCATCGACCTCAGTTAATGTCCCTTCTGAACTGACTTCTTATCATTATTGGCTCAGCTACTTGAGCGACAGGGATTCCGTCGGCCCGCCCGTAAGGCAAGCAAACTGAATAAGGTCAAACCAAGTTGGCGCGCAGAATATCACGTCAGGACAAACCCGCGCGTCTGTTCCCGACCTAAGAGTCTTTTTGCGCTCAGGGACTTATCGGCAGCCCGGTGCGGAACATGACCCTCATGACAGTGCTCGGCTGAAAGCTCTCTGCACTTAAGTGTAGTTACCTGTGTGATGAAGTGCCTTGAGCCGCTGTGTATCAATAAAGAATCTGCTAGGTTGTACGATGACTGATGAATGTTGCCAATGTAATCAGTCATCAACCCATAACAACAAGGAAACACCACTCATGACCAAGTCCCGCCTCCTGATCGGATTTCTTTGCGCCTTCAGCGGTTACGCCATGGCCGCCGCAGCCCCGGCCGAGAAGGATGTCGCCCAAGCGGTCGATCATCTGACCCAAGCGATGTTGCACAAAGACATCGCCGAGCTGAATGCGCTCACAGCGCCCAACCTGACTTACGGCCATTCCAGCGGCAAGATCCAGGACAAGAAAGCGTTCATCGCCGATATCGAAACCGGCAAGAGCGCATTCAAAACCCTGGAGATGCAGAACCAGACCATCACCCTGTCAGGCGACACCGCGCTGGTGCGCCACCACTTCTCCGCTCAGGCATTGAAGGGCACTGAAGTGATACCAACCGAGATCGAGAACTTTCAGATCTGGCAGAAGCAGGATGGCAAGTGGTTGCTGGTGGGGCGGCAGGCGTTCAAGTTTTGATGTCGTAAAGTCTGCTGAAACTGATGTTCGCTGAACGGCAGGCTCGCTCCCACAGGGATCGGTGTTGTTACATAGATTGCATTAACACCGCTAAACCTGTGGGAGCTGGCTTGCCAGCGATGAGGTCGGCACATTCACTATTGAGGCTGACTGATCCACCGCTATCGCTGGCAAGCCAGCTCCCACAGGGATTTGTGCTGGATGCAGAAAGAGTGTCTGACGCAGATCAAAACGGTGGGAGTGAGCCTGCTCGCGATGACGGCAGACCGGACACCACAAATCTCACGGCCAACTGTCACAACCGAAACCGATCCACAGACTGCGCCAACTGCCCCGCCAGGCTCGACAACTCATCCGTGGTATTCGCCGTCTGCCCAATCACCCGGCTATTGCCCTCGGACATCCCCGCAATCATTTCCACCTGATGGGCGATTTCGTTACTGGCCAGGCTCTGTTCACCGATCGTGCGGGTGATGTCGTTGACCAGTTGCGTGGTGCTCAACGTCGCCTCAAGGATTTCGCGAATAGCCCGTTCGACGTCAGCGGTCACCGCCATGCCCTTGTCGACCTGCGTCACGCCCGCCTCCATGCTGCTAACGGCCTCGCGCGTGCTGTGCTGGATGCGTGCGACCATCGCGGCAATTTCCTGGGTCGACGCACTGGTTCGCGCTGCCAGGCTGCGCACTTCATCCGCCACCACGGCAAAGCCCCTGCCCTGCTCACCCGCCCGCGCAGCTTCGATGGCGGCGTTGAGCGCCAGCAGATTGGTCTGGTCGGCAATGCCCTTGATCACCTGAATGATGTTGAAAATGCCTTCGGATTCCTGATCCAGCGTGCGAATCACCTGTGCCGACTGTTGCGCCGAACGAGCGATATCGTCCATGTCGCTCACCACTTGATGGATCACATGGCCGCCATTCTTCGCCAGGGATTGCGCCTGATTGGCCATGCCCAGCGCGCGCTCGGCGTGGCGGGTGATGTCCTCGATGCTCGCGGTCATCTGACTGGCAGCAGCAGCCATGGTCCCGGCGGCGGCGCTTTGCTGCTGGCTGCTGTCGGCAACCTGATGGCAGCCCTGGCTCAGTTGTTCGCTCATGCCGCTGACGCCGTGGGCATTGCGCCGAACCACATCGATCATGTTGCGCAGATCCCGCTGCATGGTTGCCAGCGTCCGAATCAATACGCTGGCCTCGTCCTTGCCCGACGGTTCGACAATCGGCTCGCTGAGATTGCCGTGGGCAATGCTTTCGGCGATACGGCTGGCGGACTTCAACGGCCCCATGATGCTCAGGATCACCCAGCGCCCCTGCGCCAGAAGCAACAGAAGGCTGGCGATCAATACCGCGCCGAGGGCGATATTGGCATTGTGGATCGCCGCTTCAGTGCCTTGGCTGGTCTGCGCCGTATTGGTTTCAATCAACTCGCTCAAAGCGCCCATTTGCTCTTCGAGCTGACTGAACGCGGCGTTGAACTGGGCGAGTTCCTGCTGCGCCGCCTCCGGGTTGTCCAGCGCCAGTCCGACAATGCGCTCACCGGCGGTGATATACGTATCGAGACTGGGCTTGATCTGCTCCAGCGCCGTGCGTAATGCCGGGTTGATCGGCAGTTGCAGATTCTCATTGAGCACGTCGTGAAAATGCCCCGCATGTTCACCAATCGAAGCGCGCACCTCGGCCGCCGTGCTGGTGCTTTTACCCAGGCCCACCAGCATTGCCGAATAGACATCGGCGCGAAGGGCGTCGTGCATCATGTCGGCTTCCATGTGGTTACGCAGGGCGCTCATGCTGACCGCGTTGTCGCTGACCGCCGTAGCCATCCGCAGGTTGCCGACGTAGCTGACCAGGCTGACGATCAATGCCGTCAGCAGACTGGTAACAATCAGCAACACTAAACGCAGTTTGATCGACACAATGGAATCCTCTCTGGGTGCGCTGGAAAAGGCCTTGTCAGACATTCAGTTAAGCCTGTTTGCGCCGTTCTGCCGCGCCAGAACGTGTCAGCAGTTGTCTGCGCGAGGACACAACCCCGGCAAAACTTTCGGAATGTGCGACGAGTCTCATTTTGTAACGTAGCCGAATCCAGCGTTCATCGCCGGTTAATGGGCAAAGGTTATTGGATCGGCCTTCTGAAAATCGTGCAGCAAAAGGAAACGCTTATGAAACGCGCACTCTGGTTGGGCCTGATCGGCACCTTCGCCATCGGCACCGCTCAGGCGGCAACGGAAAAAGTCGCCATCAATCTGGTTAGCGCTGACGGCGCGCCGCAGGCAATTGGCGCGGTGACGATCAGTGAAACGCCGTATGGCCTACTGTTTACGCCCGAACTGAAATCCTTGCCGGCGGGGGTTCATGGTTTTCATGTGCATGAAAACGGCAGTTGCGAGGCCGGTATGAAGGACGGCGTCAAAGGCGCGGCACTGGCCGCTGGTGGCCACTTCGATCCACAGAAAACCGGCAAGCACCTCGGGCCTTATGCCGACGGTCATTTGGGCGACCTGCCAGCGGTTTACGTGACCGCAGACGGTATCGCCAACTACCCGGTGCTGGCGCCGCGTTTGAAGACGATTGCCGAGATCAAAGGCCACGCACTGATGATCCACGCTGGTGGCGACAATCATGCCGACATGCCCAAGCCTTTGGGTGGTGGCGGCGACCGCATGGCGTGCGGCGTAATCTGAACAAAGGGTACTTGGCGCGTCGATAATACCTGGGTGATGCCATCGCCCAGGTCAGCCCTCTTCCAGATACGTTTCGACTTGCTTCTCCACTTTCTTGTCCTCCCTGATATGCTGCACCGAACTGCACGCATGCACATTCTTTTGGGAGTAATAAATGACCCGCCTACGCGTCAAGCATTTTGGACCTATCCGTGAAGGGATGAAGAATGATGGTTGGATAGAGTTCAAACGCGTGACCGTGTTTGTGGGCAATCAAGGCTCTGGCAAAAGCACTCTAGCGAAGCTTTACTCAACCTTTGCCTGGATTGAGAAGGCCTTGGTACGAGGTGATTTTGATCGGAAATGGTTCGAGCGCAAAAATCGTCTGACCAAGCCTTTTCTTACCTATCACCGACTCGAAAACTACATTTCTTCCGGCCAGACAGCATTAACTGAAATTGACTATGAAGGAGAAGCCTTCTCGATCAAGTACGCAAACGGCCAATTACATATCACCAAATCAAAGACTGATGGATACCACCTACCCCAGATCATGTACGTACCTGCTGAACGGAACTTCATTTCCTATGTGAAGCACACTCGAGAGTTGAAGCTCTCGTCTGATTCGCTGAAGGAGTTCCTTACAGAGTTCGATAACGCCAAGGCTAGTATCAAGGATCCCTTGCCGCTCCCTATCAACAATGCAGAGCTTGAATACGACAAGCTGAATGACACCTTGAACATCCGGGAGTCGGACTACAAATTAAAGTTGGCAGACGCTTCCAGTGGCTTCCAGTCCGCTGTCCCCCTTCACTTGGTCAGTCAATTTTTGGCCAATAGTGTCCAGGAGCGTATTGAAGATCGTCAGGAGTCCATGAGCGCCGGTGAACTCGAGCGTTTCCGCAAAGAGGCAGCGAAAATCCTCTCTCAACCTCTGACTGTAGAACAGCGGCGGGCACTCATTTCCACCCTCTCATCGCGCTTCAATAAAACTGCTTTTATTAACATTGTTGAAGAGCCGGAGCAGAACCTCTTTCCACAATCACAATGGAACGTTTTGCAAAGCCTTTTAAAATTCAATAATCAAGGTGAACATAATCGTCTGGTCCTGACTACACACAGTCCGTACGTAGTGAATTACCTGACGATTGCCGTACAAGGCAAGCTATTGCAAGACAAAATCACCAAAAACAAATGTGATGAGGCATGGCTCCCGAAACTTGATGCCGTTGTCCCTTTATATGCTTTGATCAACGCGAAAGACCTTGCAATCTATCAGGCTGACGAAAAGACCGGCGGCATTGAAAGATTGCCCGTTATCGAGGGTATACCTTCGGACAATAATTATCTGAACGGGTCATTACGTGAGGGTAATGATTTGTTTGACCGTCTACTCGATATTGATGAGGCACTAAAGGCGTGAATTTCCTTGATACCGGCTGCCAATCCGGGCCCTTCACGGAGGTTCAATTCGGGCTCTGTGATGATCAAAACACTCAAGCCTATGTTGACGTTACGGGTGAAAAAAAATGGAACGCCACAGTCAATAACCCACATCAAAAGGAAGTGACCTTCACAGCCATCGATAAATGCGTGATTAAAGACGGTGAGGAAGAAGGCAGAGGGCGCTGCGATTGTATGCTTTCGACTGAAACAGCTCTGTATCTGGTTGAACTGAAGGATTGGAGGCGGGGCGGCTGGAGGAATCATGCCTGCGATCAGTTGGAGTCAACCATCCAATTTCTTGTCGATACGCACGGGGAGCAGTTCCTGAAGGATTTCAGTCCAAAAAAAGCGTACGCATGCAACAGAAAAGGGCCATTCGTTGAGATTGATAATCAACTGAAGAAGCGCTTTTCCAATCTTCATCAGTTCCGCATCGACATTCAGAGCACTATCAAAATTGACTGAGCGCCGGCACGTTGCTGAGTGCCACTGAAGGGCTGCCGGAATCTCCACGGAACTCCCGCCCCTCGCGCGCCTCTCACATTATGTAGTACTTCCCTTTTGCTTCGCGCTTGTGGAGGAAAACCGTCATGCGCAAGTTAGTGCTCGTTTCTTCTTTACTCTTATGCCTGCCCGTTGGTTCAGCTTTGGCTAAAGTTGATGCCAAAGAGGTTGCTACTTCAGCAGGTGTCTCCGCGTCGCTGTATTCGACCTTCAAGGATCACAAAATGGTGATTCCGGCCCGAGACGACTTGTCTGCATTTGTCGCCAGTGGCGGGGCCATTCGTGGGGTTTATCTTGAATCGGTGCTGCAACAGGTTCGTCAGGATAATCCAGGCATCGATGCCAGCGATGAAGACCTGGCCAACGCGATTCTGGTGCACTACGAAGGGTTGAATCAGTAACTGTCAGCCATGACGCTGTCGATGGACGGCAACTGAAGGCGCATAGGCAAAACTGTCCGACGGCCTCTATGATGGAGGCCATGACGACTCCTGCGCCAATGCGCTCCCCCTGCCCACCCGGCGCCTGCATTTGCGGGCGCGACCCGTTGGTGGAGATGCCCGGCGCGGATTTGCGCATCCTGCTGTTGACCCGTGAGCAAGAGAAAATCTTGCTCACACGTCTGGAAAAAATCAAAGACCTCGCCGACCTCCAGCACCTGCAAAACCGCATGTATGAGCAGTTGGGTATTCGTGTCGAAATCTCGCCCGGTTTCCACGAAGTTCGCACCATGCAGGGCATCGACATTCAAATCGAGGAAATTCCGGGGCTCTGTCGCAAAACGCGCAAGGCGATACCGGCAGCGATTCGCCGGGGGCTCAACAATAACCCCGAGATCGCCTTCGAACTGCTCAACGCCCACGACTTGCTGGGCGGCACCTGATCACTTTTTCATGCCCACCCGTTTGCGCATCTCGGCAGTGATGCTCTGGCGGGTTTTCTTCATATCCGCCCACGGCTCGTCGCCGACCTCCGCCAGCCGCTCATGGACGTTGTGGATATTCCACTGATTACCGCCCTTGATCTCGGCGACTTCCTCCCGAAACAGCGGCACCGATACCGGCAGACCTTCGCGAGTACGCGCCGCATAGGTACAAATGGTCGTGGCACCGAGGCCGTTACGCAGATAATCAATGAAGATCTTGCCGACGCGATTTTTCGGCCCGGACACCGCCGAAAAGCGATCGGGCAACAACTTGGCCATATGACTGACAATCGCATGGCTGAAGTCCTTGACCTCGTCCCAACCCAGTTTGCGCGTCAGCGGTACCACCAAGTGGATGCCCTTGCCGCCACTGGTTTTGAGGAAGGCCTTGAGCCCCAGCTCATCCAGCGCCGTGAGGGTCAGCGCGGTGGCCTCGACCATGCTTTTCCACGGCAGCGCCGGGTCCGGATCGAGGTCTAGAACGAAGCGGTCGGGTTTGTCCAGGTCAACCGTGGTGGCATTCCAGGTGTGCAGTTCGACGGCGCTCATCTGCACCGCACCGATCAGCGCTTCAGCGTTGTTGATCAGCATCACCGGTTGGCCGGTGACGTCCTTGTCCAGCGTGCTGATACCGGGTATTGCCAGATGCTCGGCGTTTTTCTGGAAGAACAGCTCGCCGGCAATGCCTTCCGGCGCGCGTACCAAGGCGACCGGGCGATCCTTGAGTTGCGGCAGGATCCATTCGGCGACACTGGCGTAATACTCGGCCAATTGCATTTTGGTCGTGCCACTGACGGCGTCGATCACTCGATCGGGGTGAGTAATGCGCACTTTACCGTGGGCCAGGCCGAGTTGTGAGGGCGCGGTTTCGGCCTGCGAAGGTTTGCTCGCCACGGCTTTCTTCACCGGTTTCTTCGCAGTGGCTTTCTTCTCTGAAGTCTTCACGGACTTTGCTCGCTCCTCAGTGATGCCCTTCGCCGGTTTGTCATCGCGCAACCCATGGAACACCGCGTGGCGGACCGAGCCGTCCTTGGTCATTTCGGCAAATGCCACTTCGGCCAGCAACTTCGGCTTGAGCCAGTGCACGCCCTTGGCCTCGAAACCGCTTGGCGGGTTGACCACCGCAGCGGTCTTGACCTGCAACGGTTTAAGTTGCGCGAGGATGTTTTTCAGCGTCGTTTCGTTGAAACCGGTGCCAACCTTGCCGGCATAGTGCAGTTCACCACTGTCGCGGTCATGCAGGCCCAGCAACAATGCGCCAAACGCACTGCGCGCACCTTTGGGATCGGTGTAGCCGACGATGACGAATTCCTGGCGATGTTTGCACTTGAGCTTGATCCAGTCACCACTGCGTCGCGACACGTAGGGCGAACCGAGGCGTTTGCCGATCAGGCCTTCCATCTGCATCTGACACGCACTGTTGAGCAACGCATCCGGGGTTTCATCGAAGGCTTCGGAGAACCGCAACAAGGGCTGCTCATGGGCGCCGAGAACCGTGGACAATGCCGCGCGGCGCTCCTCCACCGCGACTTCACGCAGGTCGACGCCATTGAGATACGGCAAGTCGAACAGGTAATAGAGGATGTTGACGCTGCTGCCGGACTCAAAAGCATTTTGCAGCGCCTGAAAATCCGGCACGCCCTGTTCGTTGGCGACCACCATTTCACCATCGAGCCAGGCTGACTCCAGGCCCAACGCGGCAAGGGCTTGCGCCTGTTTCGGTAACTTGTGCGTCCAGTCGTGACCGTTGCGGGTGAGCAACTGCACTTGATCATGATCGATCCGCGCCATGATCCGGTACCCGTCGAACTTGATCTCGTAGCTCCAATCGCCGGCAGGTGCGCTGTCGACCAACGTCGCCAATTCCGGTTTGAGCTGCGCGGGGATTTTCGCCTTATGCGCGCCAGTCAGCGTACCCGAGGCCTTTTTGCTGGGCTTGGGTGCTGCCTTCTCAAGCGGTTTGACCTGCTTGGCCGCAAGCTTCGGTTTGTCGACCAACGTCCGCTCGCTTAGCACGCTGTCGGGCTCATCAACCAGCACGTCGTAGTCATCCTGAGGACGGGCGGCGTTGTCCTGATGTTTGATCAGGAACCAGTTCTCTTTCTTGCCCGGCATGTGCGTGCGCACCAAATTCCAGATACCGGCCAGTTTCTCGCCTTGCAGTTCGAATTTGAGCTTGCCTTTGACATAAGCCTTTTGCGGATCCTCCAGCGGAATCCAAACGCCACGATCCCAGACAATCACATCCCCGGCGCCGTAATGCCCTTCGGGAATGCTGCCCTCGAACGTCGCATAATCCAGCGGATGGTCTTCGACATGCACCGCCAGGCGCTTGACCTTGGGGTCGAGCGACGGCCCTTTCGGCACCGCCCAGCTCTTCAGCGCACCATCAAGTTCCAGGCGAAAATCGTAATGCAGGTGCGAGGCGTCGTGCTTCTGAATGCAGAACTGCAAGGCGTGATCGCCGGCAGTTTTCTTGCCCGAGCGCTTGACCGCCGCCGGTTCGGATGTCGCCGAGAAATCGCGCATTCGGTTGTAGTCATCGAGGTTCCTGCTCACGGCGCACCTACCTTATTTCAGCCTATACGGGTCACGGTCAATGCGACCACGGCGATCCGGTCGACGCGCTGATAACCGGGGTTCAAAAGTTCTTCACCGAACACATCCGGATCGAGCTCGCGGTAGGTCCAGCCGAAGCGCGATTCATCGAGGCGTGGCAATACGGTGTCGAGAAACGGGTCGCGGCCATCGACCATCGCCACGCCGGTGTACAACAGCAAGGAACCGCCCGGCGTCAGCCGATTGAGTGCCTGCTCGACGATGCGCAGCGACAGCCCGGCGCCCAGTGTGCCGCCGCCATGCCGGTAGGCGCGCGCGGCCGGATCAGCCATGTACGGAGGATTGGCGACGATCAGGTCGAACTCGCCATCGACGCCTTGCAGAATGTCGCTGTTACACGCTTCGACGTTGGCGACTTCCGCCAGCGCCGCGTTGATCGTGGTCAGGCGCAGCGCGGCGGGGTTGATGTCCAGCGCCAGCACTTGCGCTTCACGGCGGGCACGGGCGATCAGAATCGCACCGACGCCGGCGCCACACCCGATGTCGACTGCACGGCGAATCGGCGCGAAGTTCTGCTGCAAATGCGCGTGGATCAGTTGCGCGAAGCGGTAGGTGTCCGGGCCGAAAAACACCGAGTCGGCAGCGTCGGTGGGAAACGCCGAATGCACAAACAACAAATCATCCAGACTCGACCAGCGCACCCGACTCTTCAGGTGCCCTTCGTAGGCATCGATGACTTGAGCTTCCAGCAACTGCCGCTGCTCGTCGGCAGACAACAACCCCGATTCAAAGGGCCGTGACCAGCCAAAGACATCGCGCAGAGAATCGGCGAACTGGCCTTCGTCGCGCTGGTTGACGCGCTGATGGGTCAGCGGCGTCGGGGTGATGAAACGATAGCCGTCAGCCTGCAAGCGCCGGCCCAGTTGCAGCAGCGCGAGATCATGAATGGACAGTTGCTCTTCCTGATTCATTGGCGATTTCCTTAAGGCAAACGGGATTTGAGGTCGATGAACTGCCGGGTAGCGAGCAACCCGGCCGGGTGCGCATGCCGGGCCGGCGCGAGCCAGGGGATGAGCGTCGCCATTTGCGCGTGGCCCTCCTGCCCTTGCAGGGCCTCGTTGAGCTGCTGCACATCGGGGTCCTGTTCGGGCACCTCGATCGGTGAGTTGGCCGACGGGGAGTGTCGACGTAATGCAGTAGGCTTTTTCTCGGGTTTCCAGTCGCCGGCAATCCAGTCGTGCACCAGTTGTTTTTCGTAGGCGCTGAACACACCGAACATGGCCGCGCCATCGCCGTCGATCAACTGCCAGAAGCGGCTGGCCTGCGGGTCTTCGTGGCGTTTGATCCAGCCCTTATTCTGCAAGGCTTGCAGAAAACCGGGCAGATGCTCGGGCTCAGCCAGCCATTGGTTGACAGTTTTCCCTTCAAAGCGGCAATAGTCGGAGTGCATGTGCTGAGCGAACGGGCACTTGCGTTCCAGCATCGCCAGTAACTCGCGCTCAAGGTCGAAGCCTTCGATGATCGCGCGGCTGCCCTGCCCCAGATCATTGAGTCGATAACCCAGCGATACCCGACGTAGAAAGTCGGCGCGATCGGCCTCAAGTGGCAACAGATCCAAAACGGCCTGCACGGCTTTTTGCGCATGGCCGGTGCTGGCGTTGTCGATGGTCACGTGGAGGGTGAAATAGTACGGATCAATGCCCAATTCGCTGAGTTCGTAACTGCTGATCAGTAAATGCAGCGGCAGTTGTTCGTAGCCGAGGTTGTAACCGATCACCTCGGGCAGGAAATCATCGCCGCAGGCACCGAGCGCGAGTTGCAGCGCGCCTTGCAGATAGCGCTCGTCTTCGAGGGGACTGGCGTGTTCGAGATCATGTTCGGCCAGCAGTTTTCGGTAGATCACCACATGGTTTTGCGCCGGATTACCTTCGCCGAGCTCTTCTAGAAAGGTGCAGATCAAGCCGCTGAAACGCGGATCGCGCCAATGCTGCAACAAGCCATACAGCCACGCGCCGTCAACCAGCTTGGTCGGCGCCACCGTTTGCAGAAAGTACAGCGCATGGGCCTTGCTGGTGAAGAATTGCCGTGGCCCGCCGGCCTTGCGCTGTTGCAGGTAGTCGGCGTATTGGCGGGCGACATCGGCGCAATGTGCGGCGACCCAGGTATGCCAGGTCGACGGATCGTGCGGGAGTTCCCCGGGCAACGCTGCGGCGCGTTGCAGCTGTTCGTTCAAGAACGTTTGCGCGAGCGCTTGCGGGTTGTCCTCGCGCAACAGCGTTTCATAAATATCATGCAGGTTGCCGGCGGGATGGATCGCTTGGGCTTGGGCCGGCACAGATTGCAAACGTGTCAGGACAGTCATAACAGTATTCTCGGTCGATTGGCACGGCGCTGTTTCGCGCCTCTACAGCAGCAGAGAGGCCGCGCGTGCCAAAAATTCAATCGACCTCAAAAACGCCCTGACGGACGGCGATCTCTCCTTTATGTAAGCGCTGCCGAAGGCTGCGATCTGTCGACGCTATGCCGTGCCCTTGACCTGTTGCTCCAGATGCACCTGCAACTCTGGATCAATCCCCAACGCCGCCGCCAGTTCGTCCAGATAATTGCGCTCGGCGTCTTGCTGGTCGTCAACCAGCATCACGCTGGCCAGGTACATTTCGGCGGCCACCGCCGGGTCGTCGTTTGCGGACTGCGCGACTTCGTTGGGATCGAGCGGTTTTGCGACTTCGGCGTCCAGCCATTGCTGCATTTGCGGATCATCGGTGTGCTTGCCGATTTCACTGCTTATAAGATGCTTCTCCGAATCATCGATGCGCCCGTCAGCCTTGGCCGCTGCGATCAAGGCGCGCAGCACCGCATGGCTGTGCTCTTCGATTTCCGGGCCGGCGAGCAGATTGGCCGTCTGTGGCGTTTGTTGCGGTGCCGTGCTGGCCTGATTGCGCTGCCAGGCTTGATACGCCTGATAAGCCATCATCCCCAACGATGCCAGCGCTGCGTAATTGGTACCGCCGGACCGGCGTTGCGTGCCGCCACCCAGTGCGCCGCCCAACCCACCGCCACCACCGAGCAGCCCGCCGAGCAAGCCACCCAGTCCGCCAAGCCCGCCGGCCGCCGATCCGCCACGCGTGCCTGTGGAATCCGCGCCACCGAGCAAGCCGCCCAGCAAACCACCGAGACCGCCCAGACCGCCACCGGCTGCAGCGCCACTTTGTTGACCCGCCGAGCCTTGGCCCCGCAGCAGTTGTTCAAGCAAATCGCTGGTGTTCATGACGTCATCCTCAAGCATTGGGATTTACTGCGTCTGGCAACGATAGACCGCTGCGCACGTTGCGCCAACACCGTTTGGCCGATGCCGAAGCCACTGAGTTATTTCGCTCGCGTATTTTTTAGATGGACAGCTAAGATTCAGGGTGGGTGAACCTTATCCCGGCCCGACCGGTCGATAGCTGCAACCCCGACTCGGTTTGCCGACGCCCTTGCTGTCCAAGGGTGTTACACGGCTTGCTTTAATTTCTGGAGAACGCCCCCGTGATATCCACCGTCCACATTGCCAGGCTCAAGGCCTGGGGCGCCCATGGTTTTACCGCGACCGGCGTGGTCACCGCATTTCTGGCCACCCTCGCCCTGCTGGAAAACCAGCCCATCCACTGCCTGATGTGGCTGGGGGTGGCGCTGATCGTCGATGGACTTGACGGCGCACTGGCGCGAAAGGTCAATGTGCAATCGGTGCTGCCGAGCTTCGACGGTTCGATCCTCGATCTGGTGATCGATTACCTGACTTACGTGTTCATCCCGGCACTGTTCATCTATCGCTACATTCCGCTGCCGGATTACACGCTGTTGCTGACGGTGTCGCTGATTCTGGTGTCGTCGTTATTCTGTTTCTGCAACGTCAACATGAAGAGCAAGGACAACTATTTTGTCGGTTTCCCCGCGGCGTGGAACGTGGTCGCACTGTGCCTGTACATCATCGGCCCGGGGCCGTGGATCACCTTTCTGACGGTGATCGGCCTGGCCCTGCTGACGGTGACGCGGATGAAGTTCCTGCATCCGTTTCGCGTGCGCCGGTTCATGCCGATCAACATTGCCGTGACGGCGATCTGGCTGCTGTGCAGCATGTCGCTGGTGCTCAACCATCCGGTGATCAACCCGTTGGTGATGGGGTTGTGGTTGCTGATGTCGGCTTACTTTCTGGGGATCTGTATCTGGCGTACGGCGCTGGAGTGGTTTGATCGGTCTCAGGAGAAATAGGCCCCTACCGGCTCAGAAAATCATCCCTGTGGGAGCGAGCTTGCTCGCGAAAGCGCTGTGTCAGTCACTGTATTTTTGACTGACAGACCGTATTCGCGAGCAAGCTCGCTCCCACATTTGATGTCCAAAATTTACAAGATTGCATTTAGCTCAGCGCTTACTGATCACCACCTCCAGATACTCACTCGGCACCACCAGCGAGTCCTCCCCCGCCCGGTTCGACCGGTTGAGCAAATCCGCCAGATCACTCTCCAGCGCCTGACCGCTTTCCGGTGGCAGCGCCGCGAACGCCTTGTGCACCGGCCCGTACCAATGCCGGAAGATGCCGATAAAATGCGCCGCCGAGCGATAGCGGAAGTTGAATTCGCGCCGCGTCACCTGCACGACAAAATCATGATCACCGAAGTGTGTGTGCAACCACGCCTCCATGCCCCAGTTCGACGGCGGTTGTGCGCCGGCCGGCGGTGGCAGATGCCGGCCGAGGGTCTTGAACATCTGGCCGACAAAACCTTCCGGTGTCCAATTGGCCAGGCCGATCCGCCCACCACGTCGACAGACCCGCGCCAACTCGGCAGCCGCCTTGTCCTGATCCGGGGCAAACATCACCCCGAACGTCGACAGCACCGCTGCAAAATGGCCATCGGCGAACGGCAAGGCTTCGGCGTCGGCGACTTGAAAAGTCACGTCCAGATGTTCGGCGCGGGCCCGATCCTGGCCGCGCTCCAGCAGCGCCGCGACGTAATCGGTCGAGGTCACCAGACAACCGCGCCGTGCCGCCGCCAGCGTTGCATTGCCGTTGCCGGCAGCCACATCCAGCACGTCTTCATCGCAGCGCAGGTCGCAGGCTTCGGCGAGGTTTTCGCCAACGATTTGCAGTGTGGTGCCGATCACGGCGTAGTCGCCACTGGCCCAGGCGATTTTCTGGCGTTCCTTCAAGGCAGTGAGATCAATCGGGGTACTCATGAATTCGAGCTCCGTTCTTGTTATGTGGCGGCGTGGGCCAAGGTGCTGCTCGTCCACTATCGCGCCGACACGGGTTGGCGTCCCTCCCGATCGTCCGGCAACCCCATCAAACCGCCGCTTTGCCGATAAGTGGTGGAGATCTGTTAAGCGCGCGCAACAGATCAGCCATCAGCAGCCGGGGCCTTGGCCTCTTCCAGCAGCTGCTTGATCATCTGCTCCTGCGCTTCGTAGCGACCTTCGCCG
The DNA here is from genome assembly GCF_044760045.1 of Pseudomonas sp. NPDC098747. NCBI lineage: Bacteria > Pseudomonadati > Pseudomonadota > Gammaproteobacteria > Pseudomonadales > Pseudomonadaceae > Pseudomonas > Pseudomonas sp. NPDC098747. Next base: position 41,232 of record NZ_JBIWAL010000028.1, read on the forward strand.
AAGTGGCTGTAACGCATCTGCCCTTTGGCGTCGATCAGGTAGTGCGCCGGCCAGTACTGATTGTCGAAGTTGCGCCAGATCGCATAGTTGTTGTCGATGGCCACCGGGTAGGTGATGCCGAGTTTCTGCACTTGATCACGGACGTTGTCGATGATCCGCTCGTAGCCGTATTCCGGGGTGTGGACGCCGATCACCACCAGCCCATCCTTTTCATATTTCTTCGCCCAGTCTTTGACGTACGGCAGGGTGCGCTGGCAGTTGATGCAGTCGTAGGTCCAGAAGTCCACCAGCACGACTTTGCCACGTAGGGATTCGGCACTCAGCTCTGGCGAATTGAGCCATTGCACAGCACCGGACAGCGACGGCATCGCGCCTTTGCTGTCTTGCATCGTCGAATCTGCGCGGACTTTGCTGACGAGGAAATCGACCACTTTCGGCACGTTCTCCAGCACGCTTTTCTCGACGCTGGCGACGCCCTCGGAAGATGTGCCGGCCAGCAAGGTTTTATCGGCATCGGTGGAAATCACTGCCACGGCGGCAAGCACCGCGACACCGGCACCGCGACGCAACCACCCGGTGAACGGGATCGACGGTTTCAACCGATTGACCAAGCCACGGCCGGCGAAAATCAACGTCCCCAGCGACAGCGCACTGCCCGCGCCGTAGGCCAGCAACAACAGACTGGTCTGGACGTTGGCGCCTTGCAGCATGGCGCCAGTGAGGATCACGCCGAGGATCGGCCCGGCGCAGGGTGCCCACAGCAGGCCGGTGGCGACGCCGATCATCACCGAACCCATGGGTCCGGCCTTTTTCCGGGCATCCGGGTCGAGACGGTTGCCGAGCAACACAAACGGTCGCGCCAGCCAGTCACCCACCCGCGCAGAGATCAGCGACAGCGCAAACAGCGCCATGACCAGCAACGCGATGTGGCGACCCGTGTTGCTGGCGTGAATCACCCACTCTGTGCTGACCACGGCGAGGCTGGAGATCAGGGCAAAGGTCAGGGTCATGCCGCCGAGGGTCAGCAGGATCGATGAACGTTTACGGTCAGCGTTGGCGAACAGGAAAGGCACCACCGGCAGGATGCAGGGGCTGAGCACGGTCAACAAGCCGCCGAGGAAAGCGATCAAGTACATAAAATCACCTTGGGTTGTCGGGAAGGAACCGAGAGACGTTGTTCATAAGGTTCTGCCTGTAAAAAGTGATGACTCAGTTGCCGTCGTTGCAACCGTCAGCGAATTTGCTGTAATCGAGTACACGGGTTTTGCCTGCGGAATCCAGATAGGTCATGCGCGCATCGACAATCCCGCAGCTCACCGAGTCGTCCTGGGTCAGCGAAATTACTTTCTGGATATCCAGGTGGGTGCCGTAGTTGTAAGTTTGCGCGGCGACATCGGCTTCGGCACGGGCCGACAGGGTGCAGATGTTCAGGGCGGCAAACAGGCAGGCAGCGATAACGGACGAGTTTTTCATGGCGTGTTCCTCAAGGCTTCAATGGGTTTGAGCCGAGGCGTCATGGAGTGCCTCGATGGAGCCTATTTGAGGCTTGCGAGGTATCGCGCATGTGTCGGGAAATGGCGGCTAACCATCGCTGTGTATCTGCACCGCCCGGGGATACACAGCGATACAAAACCCTGGAAAAGTCGTGTTTTTGCGTCTGCGTGTATCGCTTGTAACGCCAGATACACTGCAATACAAAGGCAGGCAGGCGAGCACCTTAAGGCTCGGTAGACTGCGTGACATTCCCCCTTTTATAGAGGCCTGGCCCCATGGAACATGTCGATCACATTCTCATCGTCGACGACGACCGCGAGATCCGCGAACTGGTCGGCAACTATCTGAAAAAAAACGGTCTGCGCACCACCGTGGTCGCCGATGGCCGGCAGATGCGCAGTTTCCTCGAAGCCAACACGGTCGACCTGATCGTGCTCGACATCATGATGCCCGGCGACGATGGCCTGCAGCTGTGCCGCGAATTGCGCGTGGGCAAGCACAAGGCGACGCCGGTGCTGATGCTCACCGCACGCAACGATGAAACCGATCGCATCATCGGTCTGGAAATGGGTGCGGATGACTACCTGACCAAGCCCTTCGCCGCCCGCGAACTGCTGGCGCGGATCAACGCCGTGCTGCGCCGCACGCGGATGCTGCCGCCGAATCTGGTGGTCACCGAAGCCGGGCGGTTACTGGCGTTCGGTCGCTGGCAACTGGATACCTCGGCCCGGCACCTGCTGGACAAGGACGGCACCATGGTGGCGCTCAGCGGTGCCGAATATCGCTTGCTGCGGGTGTTTCTCGATCATCCGCAACGGGTACTCAGCCGCGATCAATTGCTCAACCTGACCCAGGGTCGCGACGCTGACCTGTTCGATCGCTCCATCGATTTGCTGGTCAGCCGTTTGCGCCAGCGCCTGCTCGACGACGCCCGCGAGCCGGCCTACATCAAGACCGTGCGCAGCGAAGGTTATGTGTTTTCGCTGCCGGTCGAGTTACTCGGTGCCCCGGGATGAGACTTAACCTGCACTGGCCGCGCACGCTGGCCTCGCGCTTGTCGCTGATTTTTCTGATCGGTCTGATTCTCGCCCAGGCGCTGTCGTTCGGTGCGCAGTATTACGAGCGTTATCAGAGTGCGAAAAGCACCATGCTGGGCAACCTGCAAACCGACGTCTCGACCTCAATTGCGATTCTTGATCGCCTGCCGGCCGAGGAGCGTCCGGCCTGGCTCGAGCGACTGGAGCGGAACAATTACGGCTACCTGCTGAGCGAGGGCGACGGCGGTATGCCTATCAAGTCCGCCGACGTGCCAATCGCGGTCACCTCAATCACTGAGGTCCTGGGCGATAAATATCCCCTGACCTTCAGCGATATACCCGGCCCGAAAAAGCATTTTCAGGGCCACCTGCGCCTGAGCGACGGCAGCCCGGTGACCATCGACGTGCGCCCCGCGATGACGCCACTGTCGCCGTGGTTGCCAGTGGTGCTGCTCGGCCAACTGGCGCTGATGATCGCCTGCACCTGGCTGGCGGTGCGCATCGCCATCCGGCCCCTGACGCGGCTGGCCAACGCAGTGGAAACCCTCGATCCCAACGCGCACCCGATTCAACTGGACGAGAAAGGTCCGAACGAAGTGGTCTACGCCGCCCGCGCCTTCAACACGATGCAGGCGCGGATTGCCACCTATCTCAAGGAGCGCATGCAACTGCTGGCCGCGATCTCCCATGACCTGCAAACCCCGATCACGCGGATGAAACTGCGGGCCGAGTTCATGGACGACTCAGCGGAAAAGGAAAAACTGTGCAACGACCTCGGCGAGATGGAACACCTGGTGCGCGAAGGTGTGGCCTACGCCCGCAGCATCCATGGCTCGACCGAAGAAAGTCGGCGCACCAACATGGATTCGTTTCTCGAAAGCCTGGTGTTCGACTATCAGGACATGGGCAAAGAGGTGCAGCTTGTCGGCAAGAGTGAGGTGGTCGTCGACACCCGTCCACACGCGTTGCGCCGGGTGCTGGTGAACCTGACCGACAACGCCTTGAAATTCGCTGGCACTGCCGAGGTGTGGGTCGAAGCGAGCAAGGGAAGACTGTCGATCAGCGTTATGGATCGCGGCCCGGGTATCGCCGAAGCCGAACTCGCACAGGTGATGGAGCCGTTCTACCGCGTGGAAAACTCGCGCAACCGCAGCACTGGCGGCACGGGGCTGGGCCTTGCCATCGCCCAGCAACTGGCGATAGCCCTCGGCGGCTCACTGACGTTAAGCAACCGCGAGGGTGGCGGGTTGTGCGCCGAACTCAAACTGCCGCTCTAAGCCAGCCCCCACAACCCCCCTGTAGGTGCTGCGGCACGCTGTGATCTTTTGATGTTGCTTTTAAAGATCAAAATCAAAAGATCGCAGCCTCGTTTCACTCGACAGCTACAGGTGTTTTCGCCACAAAACCCTGTGGGAGCGAGCTTGCTCGCGAAAGCGGTGTGTCAGTGCATGATGCGTTGACTGAAAAGACGCCTTCGCGAGCAAGCTCGCTCCCACAGGGTTGAGTGAAAACAGTGGTTGAGGTCACCCCTCATCAGGTGATGCCGATTACGCCGTCCTCATGCATTTGCTGCAACAGCGCGAGTCCGTTGTCCATGAACGACGCGTCTGCAAATTCGCCAGCCTCTTGCGCCAAGCCCTGCAACTGCTCGAGCCCGGTCAATGACGGCAACTCGTCGATCCGCTGTAGCAACCGCCACGCCAACGGGCTCAACTGCGAAAACTTCACGCTGAAATCCGCCTCCCGCCGTACCAGCAACAGCGTCGGATGTGCCGGGGCAGTCGAAGGCTGATGATCCGGCCCGAGCGACTGCACCGGCCAGGTGTAAGCCAAAGGCCAGGCCAGTGCCGACACCCGCAATGGGCGCTCCAGCAACAAGTCTTTGTCCGAGGGCGGTAACGGTTCGGCGTTGGATTGCTGCAAGACCATCTCCACCCATTCGTAATGCGCCAGTTCCAGCATAAACGCCGGCCACTGCCCCTCGCTCAACACCGCAGGCTGCGTGGCGAGATAGTCAAGGAACGCCTCGGCGATCTCACCGAACTTCGGCGTTTGCGACCGGTAGTCGCGCAAAAACCCACGAATCAACGTGTGCCAGCGTTGATCGCCGATGATCTGGATCAGCACTGGAAAGGTGCCACTCAACAACTGCGAGAGATTGTTGAACAGCACATCGCGGTACACATTGACCCGCGCAGTATTCATTTCAGCAGGCGGCACGTGGTGGTCGGGATCACGCAGATAGCGTGTCAGCGCCAGTTGTTGCCGTTCAAGATTATCCACGCTCGCCCCCTTTGTTTTGCAGACGGCGGATGGTCTGTAACTCGGCGACCAGCTCGGAAAACGCCGGGAAATTGAAATCCCGCTCGAGCAGCGTCGGCTGCGCGCCGAACCGTGCGTAGGCCTCGGCCAGCAACGACCACACCTGCGGTTTCACCGAGGCGCCATGGGTGTCGATCTTGAGGTTGTCGGACTCGTCGAAATGCCCGGCCACATGCATCCCGACCACCCTGCCCGGCTCGATACGGGCCAGAAAATCCTGCGGATCGAAACCGTGGTTGATGGCATTGACGTAGACATTGTTGACGTCCAGTAGCAGGTCGCAATCAGCCTCGCGCAACACCGCGTTGGTGAAGCTCACTTCGTCCATGTCTTGGCGCGGGGCGGCATAGTAGGAGACGTTTTCCACGGCAAGACGGCGACCAAGAATGTCCTGGGATTGGCGGATACGCGCGGCGACGTGGTGCACCGCTTCCTCGGTGAACGGCAAGGGCAGCAAATCGTAGAGATGGCCGTCGTCGCTGCAGTAACTCAAGTGTTCGCTGTAATGCTGTACCCGGTGATGATCGAGAAATCTGCGCACTTCTTGCAGAAAACCGATGTCGAGTGGCGTCGGACCGCCGAGCGATAACGACAAACCGTGACAGGACAATGGATAACGCTCGGCCAGTTCGCGTAACGCTGCGCCATGAGCGCCGCCGACGCCGATCCAGTTTTCCGGGGCGACTTCCAGAAAGTCGAAATCGCCGGTGGGAGCGGCTTGCAGGTCTTTCAACAGCCCACGGCGCAGACCCAGCCCGACGCTGGGTTGCCTTGATATTTGAGGGGTTTGCATGGTGGCTGACCTCGGTGGTTGACCAAGACAGTTCAACCGTTGGCTGTATCACTGCTGTGTTCGACTCACCCGAGATTTGCAGCCCCCTGTATCCCCCCGCCACAGCGATACACAGCGATACACACCCTTTGAATTCACTGATAAACCCTGTGGGGCTGGCTTGCCAGCGATGGCGACGGCACAGCCAACATCAATATCGACTGTGCCGGCCTCATCGCTGGCAAGCCAGCGCCCACAAGGATTAGCGGTGTTCACTCTTCTATCCACACTCCTGCATTTTGATCGTTGTTGGTCGCAAAATCCGGGCTAGACTCATTCATTACCCAGTCGAGGGGGCCGCAGGACTTTTGCCGTGCCCTGCCTGTTTCCATGACCACCGCCCGGTGGCGCATGCCTCGACGCTCAACGCCGCCGGACTGTGATCCTGTTTCAGGAGCACACATGATGGACGAGGCCCGACTCAACGAATTCATGGGCAAACTGGTCAACGACATGGGCGGCGCGGCAATGCTGGCCAATGTCATCGTCGGCGAAGAACTCGGGCTGTACCGGGCGATGGCCGACAGTCAGCCGATCAGCCCCGAAGCCCTCGCGGCAAAAACCACCTGCAACCCGCGTCTGGTGCGCGAATGGCTCAGCGCTCACGCCGCCTCCGGCTACATGGAGCACCACGATGGGCAGTTTCGCCTGCCAGAAGAACAGGCCATGGCGCTGGCCGTCGAGGACTCGCCGGTTTACGTCGCCGGCGGACTTGGGGTGGTGGCGTCGTTTTTCCATGACAAGGACAAACTGGTGAAAGCCATGCGCGGCAATGGCGCCCTGCCCTGGGGCGATCACCATCCCTGCATGTTCACCGGCACCGAACGGTTTTTCCGACCCGGCTACAAAGGCCACCTGATCGCCGAATGGTTGCCGGCGCTGGACGGTGTCGTCGCCAAACTCGAGCGCGGCGCGAAAGTCGCCGACATCGGCTGCGGCCACGGAGCCTCGACGGTGATCATGGCGCAGGCGTATCCAAACTCGCGTTTCTCCGGCTACGACTTTCACGCACCGTCGATCACCGTCGCCACACAGCGCGCAGAAGAAGGTGGGGTCAGCAGCCGGGCAACGTTTTACCAGGGTTCTGCGAAGAACTATCCCGGCAATGACTATGACCTGATCTGCTATTTCGACTGCCTGCACGACATGGGCGACCCGGTCGGTGCTGCGCGCCACGCTTACGATTCGCTTAAAGACGACGGCACGGTGTTGCTGGTCGAGCCGTTCGCCAACGATACACTGGACGACAATATCAACCCGGTGGGACGGCTTTTCTACGCGGCGTCGACGTTCATTTGCACGCCGAACTCGCTGTCACAGGAAGTCGGCCTGGGTCTCGGTGCGCAGGCCGGTGAAATGCGTCTGCGCAAAGTGTTTACCGAGGCCGGGTTCAAGCAATTCCGGCGCGCCACGCAAACGCCGTTCAACCTGATTCTGGAGGCTCGTAAATAAACCTTGGTGCTCACAAACCTGTGGCGAGGGAGCAGGCTCCCTCCCACAGGAGGTCAGTGCTAACCTGCATGGCACTCATCGCTACTGGAACGCCAACCATGCTCGATAGGCCGATTCGCGAACACCTCGACACGCTGCAACAGGCGATGGCCGAAGGCAACTTCCTGGTGCTAACCGGTGCTGGCATCAGCACCCCGTCGGGCATCCCCGACTACCGCGACAGCGAAGGCGTGCGACGTGGCCGACAACCGATGATGTATCAGGAATTCCTCGCCGCCCCCGAATCACGCCGCCGCTACTGGGCACGGGCGATGCTCGGCTGGCCACGCGTGCGTGTGGCGCAGCCGAATGCGGCGCATGAGGCGCTGGCCAGTTTGCAGCGTCACGGGAGGATCAGCGGCTTGATCACGCAGAACGTCGACACCTTGCACGATCAGGCCGGCAGTCAAGATGTGATCGAACTGCACGGCAGTTTGCATCGCGTCTTGTGTCTGGATTGTGGTCAGCGCAGCGAGCGCGATTCGATTCAGCAACTGATGGAACAGCAGAATCCGTATCTGGCAGGCATCGATGCGGTGCAGGCGCCGGACGGCGATACCCTGCTCGACCCGGCGTTCGAAGCACGGTTTCAGGTGCCACACTGCCCGTTTTGTGCGGGCGAACGAATGAAGCCGGATGTGGTGTTTTTCGGCGAAAACGTCGCGCAGCCTACGGCGGCTCGGGCCATGGCAGCGGCTGAAAGTGCAGCGGGGATGTTGGTGGTGGGCTCTTCGTTGATGGCCTATTCGGCGTTTCGTCTGTGCCGGGTGATTGCGGATCGCGGCAAACCGTTGATTGCGATCAATCTGGGCAAGACTCGGGCGGATGATTTGCTGGATTTGAAGATTGAGGGGTCTTGTGAAGCGTTGTTGCCGCTGTTGGCCCAACGTATCAGCGCCTGAACACGCATATCCCTTGTGGGAGCGAGCTTGCTCGCGAAGGCGGTGTGTCTGTACCAAGGAATTTGACAGGCAGGACGCTTTCGCGAGCAAGCTCGCTCCCACAAAGGAGTTTTGTTGGGGTCAGGGAGACAGGCGTTCGGTCAGGTTTTCCTGCTGGAGGATATCGAACAACGCCTGCGCCGCCGCCGACAGTTCATTCCCCGGTTCCGTCAGCACGCCAATCGCCCGCTCCACCGAATCATTCAACGTCAGGCACCGCGCACCCAATTCCTGCATCTGCTCGGCACACAGCGCCGGCACCGCGCTCACACCCAGTCCGCTAGCAACCATCCGCCCCACCGTTGCCAGTTGATGGCTTTCAAACTCCACCGGCAACTTCATGCCCCGCGCCTGCAAATGCTCTTCAAGCATTACCCGCACCGTGGACGGCCGCTGCAAGGTAATGAACGGTTCCTGCAACAACGTCTGCCAGTCGATCTCGGTGCGGGCGGCCAGCGGTGAATCCTGCGGCACTACCGCGACAAAGCGATCCATATAAAGAGGTGTGAACGTCATCGAGGTGTTCTGCATAGGTTCGAACGCCACGCCCAACTCCACTTGGCGGTCGCGCACCATTTCCAGCACTTGCTCGTTAATCACGTCATTAACCGTCACGTTGACGTTCGGATAGCGCGCGCGAAAGGTCTTGAGAATCGGCGGCAGCAGATTGCCGGCAAACGACGGCATCGCCGCCAGCGTCACCCGCCCGCGTTGGAGGCTGAAGCGCTGGCGCATTTCGTCTTCGGCGTTGTCCCAGTCGGCGATCAGGCGCCGGGCCAGCGGCAGCAGGGATTCACCTTCTGCGGTCAACGCCACATTGCGCGTGTTGCGGCTGAACAGCCGTCCACCCAGGCCCTCTTCCAGGGCTTTGATGGTCAGGCTCAAGGCCGATTGCGACAGGTGCAACCGCTCGCAGGCCACGGCGAAGCTCAGGCTCTGGGCCACGGCGAGAAAGGCACGGATTTGTTTGATGGTCATGGGCGCTATGCTTGCGTATCAGAATTAAATTGATTATTGAGTTTTATCTATCAATCAACCTTAAAAATCAACTTAACAAATATATTCCCCGGCGCGACACTCCAACCATTCGGCTAGCCAGCCGCCCGCAAATAATAAAAGAGGTGCATATGGCAGGTTTCGACAAGCGCGTGAGTTCCTACGAGGAAGCCCTCGCCGGGCTTGAAGACGGCATGACCGTTATCGCCGGCGGCTTTGGTCTGTGTGGGATTCCGGAAAACCTGATCGCCGAGATCAAGCGCAAAGGCACCCGCGACCTCACCGTCGTTTCCAACAACTGCGGCGTCGATGGTTTTGGCCTCGGCGCGCTGTTGACCGACCGCCAGATCAGCAAGGTCGTCGCCTCGTACGTCGGCGAGAACAAGCTGTTTGAAGAGCAACTGCTCAAAGGCGAAATCGAAGTCATCCTGACCCCTCAAGGCACCCTCGCCGAGAAAATGCGCGCGGGCGGCGCCGGTATTCCGGCCTTCTTCACGGCGACCGGCGTCGGCACTCCGGTGGCCGATGGCAAGGAAGTGCGTGAATTCAACGGTCGCAATTACCTGATGGAAGAATCCATCACCGGCGACTTCGCCATCGTCAAAGGCTGGAAAGCCGACCATTTCGGCAACGTCATCTACCGCCACACCGCGCAGAATTTCAATCCGCTGGCCGCCACCGCCGGCAAGATCACCGTGGTTGAAGTCGAAGAGATCGTCGAGCCCGGCGAACTGGACCCGGCGCACATCCACACTCCCGGCATCTACGTCGACCGGGTCATTTGCGGCACGTTCGAAAAACGCATCGAACAGCGCACCATCCGCAAATAATTCAGGCCTACGGAGAACAACAACATGGCACTTACCCGCGAACAAATGGCTCAGCGCGTCGCCCGCGAAATGCAGGACGGCTACTACGTGAACCTCGGCATCGGCATTCCGACCCTGGTCGCCAACTACATCCCCGAAGGCATGGAAGTCATGCTGCAATCGGAAAACGGGCTGCTCGGCATGGGTCCTTTTCCTACTGAGGAAACCATCGATGCCGACATGATCAACGCCGGCAAGCAAACCGTGACCGCGCGCATTGGCGCGTCGATTTTTTCCTCGGCCGAGTCCTTCGCGATGATCCGCGGCGGCCATGTCGACCTCACCGTGCTGGGCGCGTTTGAAGTCGACGTCGAAGGCAATATCGCCTCGTGGATGATCCCCGGCAAACTGGTCAAGGGCATGGGCGGCGCGATGGATCTGGTGGCCGGTGCGGACAACATCATCGTTATCATGACCCACGCGTCCAAGGACGGTGAGTCCAAACTGTTATCCAGATGCAGCCTGCCGCTGACCGGCGCCGGGTGCATCAAGCGTGTGCTGACCGACCTCGCCTATCTGGAAATCGAGAACGGTGCGTTCATTCTCAAAGAGCGCGCGCCGGGTGTCAGCGTTGAAGAGATTGTGGCCAAAACCGCCGGTAAACTGATCGTGCCCGATCACGTGCCGGAAATGCAGTTCACTGCCCAGTGAGGAATTTGAAAATGCAAGACGTCGTCATTGTTGCCGCTACGCGTACCGCGATCGGCAGTTTCCAGGGTTCCCTGGCCAGCGTGTCTGCGGTTGATCTGGGCGCAGCGGTGATTCGCCAGTTGCTCGAACAGACCGGTCTGGACGGTGCGCAGGTCGATGAAGTGATCATGGGCCAAGTGCTGACCGCCGGCGCCGGCCAGAACCCGGCGCGTCAGGCCGCGATCAAGGCTGGTCTGCCCCACGCGGTGCCGGCCATGACCCTGAACAAGGTCTGCGGCTCGGGCCTCAAGGCTTTGCACCTCGGCGCCCAAGCGATCCGTTGCGGCGACGCCGACGTGATTATCGCGGGCGGCCAGGAAAACATGAGCCTGTCCAACTACATCATGCCGGGCGCTCGCACCGGTCTGCGCATGGGTCACGCGCAAATCGTCGACACCATGATCAGCGATGGCCTGTGGGATGCGTTCAACGATTACCACATGGGCATCACCGCCGAAAACCTCGTCGACAAATATGAAATTAGCCGCGAGCAGCAGGACGCCTTCGCCGCCGCATCCCAGCAGAAAGCCGCCGCTGCCATCGAGGCCGGGCGTTTTGTTGATGAAATCACCCCGATCCTGATTCCGCAGCGCAAAGGCGATCCGGTCGCCTTCAAGGTCGACGAACAACCGCGTGGCGAGACCACCGCGGAATCACTGGGTAAACTGCGCCCGGCGTTCAAAAAGGATGGCAGCGTCACTGCTGGCAACGCTTCGTCGCTGAACGACGGCGCCGCCGCTGTGATCCTGATGAGCGCGGAAAAAGCCAAAGCCCTGGGCCTGCCGGTACTGGCGACAATCGCTGCTTACGCCAACGCCGGTGTTGACCCGGCGATCATGGGCATCGGCCCGGTGTCGGCCACTCGCCGCTGCCTGGACAAGGCAGGTTGGTCAATCGAGCAACTTGACCTGATCGAAGCCAACGAAGCCTTCGCCGCGCAATCGCTGGCTGTGGCCAAGGATCTGCAATGGGATCTGGACAAGGTCAACGTCAATGGCGGCGCCATCGCGCTGGGTCACCCGATCGGTGCGTCGGGTTGCCGGGTGCTGGTGACTTTGCTGCATGAAATGATCAAGCGTGATGCGAAAAAAGGTCTCGCGACCCTGTGCATCGGCGGAGGTCAGGGCGTGGCCCTGGCGCTGGAACGCGCGTAACCAGAGTTCAACAGCGTACGGCGGATCCACGACATCCTCCGCTCGCTGGTAACAAAAACCCGGGGCGACTTGCGTTGCACCGGGTCTTTTTTTGCCTATCCAAATCATCTGTGAATGTGATGACGCCATCGCGAGCAAGCTCGCTCCCACCTTTTGAAATGCATTCCTCTGTGGGAGCGAGCTTGCTCGCAAATGGGCCCATTCAAGCGACGAAGATCTAAGGCTTTCGCAGCAAATACATGTCCATGATCCAGCCATGCTCCAACCGCGCAGCCTTGCGCACCCGCTCGATTTCATCCGCCACATCGCCGAGTTTTCCGCTGATCAAAATCTCATCCGGCGTGCCCAGGTAGGCCCCCCAGTAAATCTCTGTCTGCGGATCAGCCACGTGGTGGTAAGAATCTTCGGCATCGAGCATCACCACCACACTGTCGGCATCACTCACCTGCCCTGCTGCCAAGCGCCGGCCCGTGGTGATTTCAACGGAGTTACCGATCGTGTTCAACGCCACCTTGTGCTGCGCCGCCAACGCCTGAACGCTGGTAATTCCGGGGATCACTTCAAACTCGAAGGCACAGCGGCCCGACGCCAATATTGCGTGAAGGATGCGAAGGGTGCTGTCGTACAACGCCGGATCGCCCCACACCAGAAAACCGCCGCACTCGCCATCAGACAATTCGTCGTTGATCAGCCGTTCGAAGGTGTGCTGCTTGGCGCGGTTCAGATCATCGACGCTGGCGGTGTAGTCCACGTCGCCGCGCGCGCGTTCCGGGCTGTGGGCTTCGACCAGGCGATATGTAGGATCGGTGATATAGCGCTGACAAATCTCGCGACGCAGATCGATCAGCTTGTCCTTGCTCTGGCCTTTATCCAGCAGAAAGAACACATCCACCCGATTAAGCGCTTTTACCGCCTGCATCGTGATGTAGTCCGGATTACCGGCGCCGATACCGATCACCAGCAGTTGTTTCATCAGCGTGCTCCTTCAACGTCGAGACCGGTCAAGCGTAGCCGCCAGCGCCCGGTGAAGCGCAATTCGACCGCCGACAATGGCTCGACATCAATGTCATGAAAGGCCGAGCCCTGCATAACGTGAATCAACGCAGCACGGATGATGAACGGATGCGTGACCGCCACCACATGCCCGGGCGTGGTTTGCAGACTGACCAGCCACTTCGACACACGCTTACACACCTGCGCGACGGACTCACCGCCATGGGGCGTGGCGTGTGGATCTTCCAGCCATGCTTGCAGTGCCGCGGCTTGCGAGTGTTGCAAATCCTTGATCGACTGGCCTTGCCACTGCCCCCAATCGCAATCGCGCAGCGCTTGATCAACGATTGCGTCGGCCCCCAACCACGCAGCCGTCTGACGCGAACGCAATTCAGGCGCACAGATCAGGCGCCGTGGGGCGTCATAGCGAGCGGCCAACACGTCAGACGCCACGCCTATATTTTCAACGGGCTCATCCGTAGGAAAACACGCCAGTTTTTGTGCGACGGTTCGCGCATGGCACATCAGGGTCAAACGGGTGGTCTGCACAATCAATCACTCTGTCGCGAGTCATGAACATCAACGGCGCAATGCCGATTTGTGGACAATTGTGCCGTATATCGAGGGCTTCAGGGCTGCTCAGTGCAACGCTCGGTCGTTGGGACATGGTGAAAAAACGGCAATATCTGACACGAGCATGGGCAATGGACTACAACGCTTGTCGCCTTCAGTGTAGCCCTTGTTACACGGGCATCTTGCGCCATTTTGGGGCCTTTTCAACACGCTAAAAAATTCACTAGACATGTAGCGCCAGTTACATAAATACTGTTTTAACGGATTATGAAGCGAATTCGACACACCCATCCAGCAGGAGCCAGGATGCCCCCTCTCAGAGACCTGATCACCGATCCCGGCCTCGATCTGACACCGTCAGAACGCAAAGTCGTTCGCGCCCTGCTTGACCAATACCCACGCAACGGTCTGGGACCGATGGCACGTCTGGCCGAACACGCCGGCGTCAGCGACCCGACCATCGTGCGACTGGTGAAAAAACTCGGTTTTGGCGGTTATTCCGAATTCCAGGATGCGCTGCTCAGCGACATGGATCATCGCCTGCGCTCACCACGCACCCTGCTGCAACCGCGTGCCCAGCAAAACAAGGATGACGCCTGGAGTCATTATCTGGCCGACAGCCATCGCCTGCTGGTTGAAACGCAATCGCTGACCCAACCCGAAGACGTACGCATCCTCACGGACTGGCTACTCGATACCCGGCATCAGGTGTACTGCTTCGGCGGACGCTTCAGCAGCCTGCTGGCGAGCTACTTGCTCAATCACTTGCGCCTGCTGCGCACCGGCTGCTTTGCACTGGAAGACAACGCGCAGCTGCCTGATCGCCTGTTCGATCTGCAACGCCAGGACGTGGTGCTGCTGTTTGATTATCGCCGTTACCAATCCCAGGCCCTGCGCGTGGCCAGTGCCGCGAAAAACAACAACGCGCGAGTGGTGCTCTTCACCGACATCTACGCCTCGCCATTGCGCGAACTGGCCGACCTGATTATCAGCGCCCCCGTAGAGTCAGCCTCACCGTTCGACACCATGGTGCCGGCGCTGGCACAAGTCGAAGCACTGATCGCCAGTATGACCCTGCGCAGCACCAATCTCGCCGATCGCCTGGAAGGCATCGACGCGCTGCGCAACGACTTCAATACGCACCTTCTGGAGGATAAATAAGGATGTTCACCCTTCCACACCGCTCGCCGCGGGACCTGCCCTTTGTCACCGACCACACGGCTTTGTTGTTGGTGGACATGCAGCGCGCCTGGCTCGATCCGCAGTTCGAACCTCACCTCACAGAGCCGGATGGCGAGTATTTTCTGCACCGCGTCCGTACGCAGGTCGTGCCCAATCAACAACGCCTGCTGAAAGGCTTTCGCGAGGCGCGGCAGAACGTGCTGCACACCGTTATCGAAAGCCTCACCGCTGATGGCCGCGACCGCTCGCTGGACCACAAACTGTCGAACCTGAACGTGCCCAAGGGCAGCCCGCAGGCGCAGATCATCGCCGAGCTGACACCGACAGAGAACGAAATTTTCTTGCCGAAAACCTCATCCGGCGTCTTCAACTCGACCAACATCGACTACGTACTACGCAACCTCTCCACCCGCCATCTGATCATTGCCGGCATCGTTACCGATCAGTGCGTGGACATGGCCGTGCGCGACGCTGCCGATCGCGGTTATCTGGTGACCCTGGTCGAAGACGCCTGCGCCACCCGCAATGCCGAACGCCATCACGCCTGTCTGAATGCGATCAAGGGTTACTGCTGGATCACCGACACCAACACCGTGCTCGGTCGGTTGCAGGAGATGCAGCCATGACCGCTCGCCTGACACCACTGCCAATGACCACTATCGTCACCACTGACCTGATCGGCATTACCCGTGGCCGCTCGTTTCCCACCGATGAACTTGAGCATTACCAGGCACCCGGTTGTGGTTGGGTGCCGGCCAACAGTGCGCTGACCCCGCAGGATTCCATTGCTTCGACCAGCCCGTGGGGCGCTTATGGCGACTTGCGCTTGGTTCCGGATCTGAGCAGCCGCGTGACCGTGAGCAACGGGCCGGATGCCGACGCCCCGCCGCTGGATTTCATCCACGGCGATCTGCGCGAAACCGATGGTCGGCCATTCGGTGCCTGTCCACGCACGCTGCTGCGCGATGAAGTCGAGCGTTACCGCGACGATTTGGGCCTGCAGGTCAACGCCGCGTTCGAACACGAATTCAACCTGCACGCAGACCTTGCACAACCCCCGGCGTTCTCGCTCGAAGCCCAGCGTCAGGGCGCCGAGTTCGGCGGTTGGCTGCTCAGCGCCCTGCGCGCCGGCGGTGTCGAGCCGGAGATGTTCCTGCCCGAGTACGGCAAGCATCAATTTGAAATCACTTGCCGACCAGCGCTGGGGGTCGCGGCAGCAGACCGCGCGGTGAACGTGCGTGAGATCGCCCGTGAGATCGCCCGGCAAATGGGCCTCGACCTGAGCTTCGCGCCAAAGACTGCCAATGATGCGATGTGCAACGGCGTGCACCTGCACGTCAGCCTGCTTGATCTGGACGGCCAGCCGATGCTCTACGACGCCGGCACCAGCAATGGTCTTTCGAGTCTCGGCCAGCATTGGGCGGCGGGAATCCTGCATTACTTGCCGGCACTGTGTGCAATCACCGCACCGACGCCGCTCTCTTACGAGCGCTTGCAGCCGCATCACTGGAGCGCCTCTTACGCCTGCCTGGGGCAACAGAACCGCGAAGCGGCATTGCGCATCTGCCCGACCTCGACGCTGGGCAGCAAATCCGTGGCGAAGCAGTTCAACCTGGAATTTCGCGCCATGGACGCCACCGCCTCGCCGCACTTGGCAATGGCTGCGCTGCTGATCGCCGGACGGCTGGGCATCGAACAGCGTCTGGCGCTGAACGCAATCACCAATGAAATCCCCGATTCACTCAATGACGAGCAACGTCAGGCGCGGGGCATCGTTGCCCTGCCCGCCTCGCTGGCACAGGCACTGGATTGCCTGCGCGACTGTGCAGCCCTTAACGAATGGCTGCCCAAACCGTTGCTCGACAGTTATTACGCCCTTAAAACCGAGGAACTGGCGCTGACGGAACAGCTCTCGATCGCTGAACTTTGTGAGCACTATGCACGCGTGTACTGAATCTGCCGAGCTTGGGTTGTTTACCAGACCGGTCTATAACCTGAGCCGCGCCGACTCGACGCACCCGTTGATTCTGGTGTGCGAGCACGCCAGTTGCTACATCCCCGAGGCCCTGAACAATCTGGGCCTGGACGATAAAGCCGCCCGCGAGCACATCGCCTGGGACATCGGCGCGCTGGAACTGGCCGAGCAATTGTCAGAAAAACTCGGCGCGACGCTGTTGAGCGCCAACTATTCGCGGCTGTTGATCGACCTCAATCGGCCACGGCATGCGCCCGACAGCATTCCGGCGCAGAGCGAGATCTATCAGGTGCCGGGCAACCGTGAGCTGGACGAAGCCACACGCGAGTACCGCCGGCAGGCGTTGTTCAAACCGTTTCATGCGCGCTTGCAGACGCTGATCGACGCACGCATCGCCAAGGGTCAACCGGTGCGCGTTGTAGGGATTCACAGCTTTACGCCGGTGTATTACGGCCAGCCGCGCGCCATAGAAGTCGGTGTGCTGTTTGGCCAGGCCAAGGCCTATGCCCAACGAGTGCTCGACGGCCTCGAAGCACATCCGCTGGTAGTCGCGGGCAATCAGCCGTACAGGATTGACCCGCTGGGCGACATGACCGTACCGGTGCATGGCGATGCCCGCGGTCTGGATTCAGTGCTGATCGAGGTGCGCAACGACTTGCTGCGCAGCCCGGAGGCGGTATCGCGCTGGGCTGGATACCTCGTGCCATTGCTGTAACAAACACTGCTGAAGCTGTAAACGATGGACCGATATAACAACTAAAACGACTGGATTGGCTTACAAGGAGTTGCGCTTCATGGAAATTGAACAATTCGGCTACAAGCAAGAGTTGAAACGTAGCCTGACACTCACTGACCTGGTGGTGTACGGGATGATCTTCATGATCCCCATCGCCCCCTTCGGTGTGTATGGCTACGTCAACGCCGAGGCACCGGGGATGGTGCCGCTGGCGTACATCATCGGCATGGTGGCGATGGTGTTTACCGCGTTGAGCTACGGCAGCATGGCCCGCGCTTTTCCGGTGGCAGGCTCGGTGTATTCCTACGCGCAACGCGGCCTCAACCCACACGTCGGTTTCATCGCCGGGTGGCTGATGCTGCTCGACTACCTGCTGATTCCACCGCTGCTGTATGTGTACGCGGCGATGGCGCTCAACCACTTGTATCCGGACATTCCTAAGGTCGGCTTCATTCTGGCATTCCTCGTCAGCGCCACCTTCGTCAACTTGCGCGGCATCACGTTTACCGCTCGGATGAATATCATTTTCCTGCTGGCGCAATTGGTCGTCCTAGGGATCTTCCTGTTCTATGCCTGGACCGCCCTGCACAACGGAAGCGGCAACGGTGAACTGACGTTGGCGCCGCTGTATCACCCGGAAACCTTCAACTTCGCGCTGCTGATGCAAGCGGTGTCGATTGCCGTGCTGTCGTTCCTCGGCTTCGATGCGATTTCTACCCTCGCCGAAGAGATTAAGGGTGACCCGGGACGTAGCGTTGGCAAAGCCGCGTTGATCACGCTGGCGGTGATGGGCACGCTTTTCGTCGTGCAAACCTGGATCGCTACCGATCTGGCGGCCGGTCTGGGCTTCAAGTCCGCCGACACCGCCTTCTATGAAATCGCCGAACTCGCTGCCGGCAGCTGGCTGGCGACGCTGACGGCTATCACCACAGCGCTGTCCTGGGGCATCGCCGTGGCGGTCACCTCACAATCTGCAGTCTCGCGCCTGCTGTTTGGCATGGCCCGAGACGGCAAGCTGCCGAAAATACTGGCCAAGGTTCATCCGAAGCACAACACGCCTTATGTGAGTATTTATCTGGTGGCGGTGCTGTCGCTGGTGATCTGCTACCTGTTCATCAACTCGGTCGACACCTTAACGTCGCTGGTCAACTTCGGCGCGCTCAGCGGTTTCATGCTGCTGCACCTGACAGTGATCAACTACTACTGGCGTCGGCAAAAGTCCGGTCAGGTCGTGCGCCATCTGATCTGCCCGGTGGTCGGCTTCATCATCGTCGCGGCGATCATGGTCAACATGGGTGTCGATGCGCAGAAACTCGGTCTGATCTGGATTGCTCTGGGCCTGGTGTATCTGTTCTTTCTCAACAAGCTCAGCGCCAATACTGCGTTGCCTGACCCGAGCAACGGCTGACAAGAAAAAGAGCGGCGTCTGACAACAAATCAGGCGACCGCCGATTTAACGCGTGGAAACCGACAGTGATAGTCAGGTTCGGCGAGTTCGCCGAACCTTTTGATACAGGAGTATATCCATGCTGGTCTTACGCCCAGTCGAGCAGACTGACCTGACCCAGCTCCAACAATTGGCCCGTGACAGTCTCGTGGGCGTAACCTCCCTGCCGGACGACAGCGAGCGGTTGCGCGAGAAAATCGCCGGTTCCTGTGCCTCGTTTGCCAGTGAAGCCACGGCCCACGGCCCGGAAAACTACTTCTTCGTGCTGGAAGACCTCGACAGTAAACGTCTGATCGGCTGCTCGGAGATTCTCGCCACCGCCGGTTTCAACGAGCCGTTCTACAGCCTGCGCAACCGTCACTTCACCAGCGCCTCGCGGGAATTGAACATCGAGCACGGCGTGCCGGCGCTGTCGTTGTGCCACGACCTGAACGACCACACGCTGCTGCGCGGTTTCCATATCGACGCCGCGCTGGTGCATACGCCGTTTTCCGAATTGCTCTCGCGGGCTCGATTACTGTTCATCGCCGCCCACGGGCAACGCTTCGCCGACTCTGTGATCACCGAAATCGTCGGCTACAGTGACGAGAACGGCCATTCGCCGTTCTGGGATGCGCTGGGCAAGCATTTCTTCGACCTGCCGTACGTCGAAGCCGAGCGGCTGTGCGGAATGCAGAGCCGCGCGTTTCTCGCCGAATTGTTTCCGCAATACCCGATCTACGTGCCGATGCTGCCGCAAGCGGCTCAGGACTGCATTGGCCGGATCCATCCAGACGGCCAGGAAGCCTTCGACATACTTGAGCGTGAAGGCTTTGAAACCAACAGCTACATCGATCTGTTCGACGCCGGCCCCACACTGTATGCGCGTACGACAACCATCCACTCGATCGTCCGCAGCCAGACCGCGCCTGTGCAGCAACAGCCACACATTGATGCCAGTGGCCGTTACCTGCTGAGCAACGATGCGCTGCACGGTTTCAGGGCCATCGTCGCCGAACTCGATTACCAACCCGATCAACCCCTGCCCCTCACCCCTGCAATGTGTGCGGCGCTGAACGTGACCAATGGCAGCCCGATCCGGCTGATTGCCCTGTGAACCACGCCCGGTTCCGCACCCAACGACAGTGCCCGAACTGGCGCGCAGAAGGAGTTACAGCATGATTGTCCGCCCGGTAAAAGTCAGCGACCTGCGAGCGTTAATGGCGCTGGTAGAACAGGCCGGCCCGGGGTTCACCACCCTGCCGGTCAACGAAGATCGCCTGTCCCACCGGGTGCGCTGGGCGCAACGTGCATTCGCCGAGCAAGTCGAACGTGCCGATGCCGACTACCTCTTCGTACTTGAGGACGACGACATGCGAGTAGTCGGTGTCAGCGCATTGTCCGGGGCGGTCGGCCTGCGCGAGCCCTGGTACAACTATCGGGTCGGGTTGACGGTGAGTTCGGCGCCGGATCTGGGCATTCAACGGCAGATCCCGACACTGTTCCTCAACAACGAACTGACCGGGCAATCGGAACTGTGCTCGTTGTTCCTGGGCCATGACCATCGCCACGGCAGTAACGGCCGTTTGTTGTCGCTGGGACGTTTGCTGTTCGTTGCCGAGTTTCCACATCTGTTTGGCGAGAAGATGATCGCCGAACTGCGCGGCAGTGCCGATGAACTGGGTTGCTCGCCGTTCTGGGACAGTCTTGGCCGGCATTTCTTCCAGATGGATTTCAGCCATGCCGATCACCTGTCGGGGCTGGGCAACAAATCGTTCATCGCCGAGCTGATGCCACGCCAACCGCTGTATACCTGTCTGCTCACCGAACAGGCGCAAGCGGCCATCGGTCAGGCGCACCCGAATACCGAGCCGGCGCTGAAGATCCTTCAGGCCGAGGGTTTCGCCCACAAAGGCTATATCGACATTTTCGACGGCGGGCCGGTGATCGAAGCGCCCATCCGCAACATCCGCACGGTGCGCGACAGCGTGGAGCTGTCCCTGAGCCTTGGCAGCCCGGACGAACAGGCGCCGCTGTGGCTGATTCACAACCGACGTCTGGAAAACTGCCGCATCACCGTCGCCCGGGCGCGTCGGGTCGGCAGCAGCCTGGTAATCGACCGCCTCACGGCCAAACGCCTGCAACTGCAACCGGGGAATTCGGTGCGGGCGGTGATGTTGCCGAATCAACAGCAGCAGGCCGTTGCTGCCTGAAACTCGGGATCACATTCTCCCTGTTATGGAAAATCACCTGTGGCGAGGGGATTTATCCCCGATCGGCTGCGCAGCAGTCGCAAAACCGGTAACCGCGATGTACCTGAAAGAAAATGAGTTGTGCAGATAAGGGGGCCGCTTCGCAGCCCATCGGGGATAAATCCCCTCGCCACAGGTAAATTCCCTGCCCTGAGAGATCTGCTCAACACAGATAAATCCTTCCCCACAGCCAAATCCCCGCACCAAAGATGAATCCTTTCAGCTAAAGAGCCATCTGAAAATGCCCCCCTCGAAAATTCGTCATGATCCTTGACCCATTCGCGTGATAGCCTTTTCATTCTTCGGCGTTGACACCTTTGCTCAAGCCTTTCCATTCCTTTGTATTGGTGGAACTCGTATGTCCAGGCTTTCTCATCAAGATTTGCGCCGTAACTTCCGTCAGCTGCTGGCCTCCGACACCTGCTACCACACGGCTTCGGTGTTTGACCCGATGTCCGCCCGGATCGCCGCTGACCTCGGTTTTGAAGTAGGTATTCTCGGTGGCTCCGTGGCCTCATTGCAGGTGCTGGGTGCGCCAGACTTTGCCCTGATCACCCTCAGCGAGTTCGCAGAACAAGCCACCCGCATCGGCCGCGTCGCCCAATTGCCGGTGATCGCCGATGCCGACCACGGCTATGGCAACGCCCTCAATGTGATGCGCACCATCGTCGAACTGGAACGCGCCGGCGTCGCCGCCCTGACCATCGAAGACACCTTGCTGCCCGCGCAATTCGGGCGCAAATCCACCGACCTGATCACCGTGGCCGAAGGCGTCGGCAAAATCCGCGCGGCACTGGAAGCCCGGGTTGATACAGAAATGGCGATCATCGCCCGCACCAACGCAGGGATCCTGCCAAACCAGGAAATCATCAGCCGTACACGCCAGTATCAAGCGGCCGGCGCCGATGGCATCTGCATGGTCGGGGTGCAGGATTTTGATCAGCTTGAACAGATCGCTGAACATCTGACCGTGCCACTGATGCTGGTCACCTACGGCAACCCGGCGCTGCGCGACGACAAACGTCTGGCCGAACTGGGTGTGCGCGTGACCATCGACGGCCACGGCGCTTACTTTGCGGCGATCAAGGCGACGTACGACAGCCTGCGCGAACAGCGACAGATTTTTACCCAGGCCTCCGACCTGAGCGCGACCGAGCTGACGCACACCTACACCCAGCCGGAGGAATACATTCTCTGGGCGAAGGAATATATGAGCGTCAAGGAGTGATGTGCCGACCGGGCTGACGTCATTGCGAGCAGGCTTACTCCTACAGGTGATTTGTAATGACAGTCAGACCGAGTCCAGCAACGGCTGCTTGGGCAAATTCTCGCTGTTGCAGATCACCCGATTCCTTCCACTCGCCTTGGCTTCATACAGCGCCTGATCCGCATCATTGAGCCAACGCGTCGCATCGGCGTGTGCCGGATCGTACGCCGCCAGGCCGATACTCAAACTGACCTTCAACGCCGGATTCTGCTCATAACCCAACGTCGCGAAGCGCTCGCGCAACGCCTCCATGGCCTGGGCGGCATTGAACAGCGGCAACTCCGGGAGAATCACGCAGAACTCATCGCCGCCGTAACGCCCGGCGACGTCAGTCGCACGCAGGTTCTGCTTGAGCATCTTGCTCAACTGTCGCAACACGATATCGCCGGCCACATGCCCGTAGGTGTCGTTGATTGCCTTGAAATGGTCGATGTCGATCAACGCAATCGCCGCGCCCTGCTTCTGTTGTTTGCAGTGTTGAAAGGCGATTTCCAGTTGATCCTTCCAGGCGCCGTGATTGAGCAGGCCGGTGAGGCTGTCGGTACGGCTCAGCGCCAGCAATTCACGTTTATGCACGCCCAGCGTGTAGGCCTGACGAAAACAGATCCAGCCCAACGCCAGCGGATACAGCATCAGCAGCGGCAGGCACGCATACAGCTGCAACGGCGAGGTTTGCGGAATGAACGCCGGGGCAAACACCACCAGCCCCAAGCCGACCCCGAGTAATTGCGCCGCAGAACCGGCCAGCAAAAACCGAAAACCGCCGATGGCGACGTTGTTCATCGCCATCATCGAGATGGTCGTGGCAGCGGGCAGCGGGTTGAACTGCATCGCGGCGACCCAGAAGCCGCCGAGAAAGGCGTCTATCAACAGGTTGCGGTGTTCGGCGTGGAAAGGCACTCGAGCGCGGCGCGCCCATTGAAACGCCAGATGTGGCCAGACCAGGCCATTGAACAGCATCAGCGCCCAGACCCACGGCGGCGGATCGAGCGAGTACATCGCCACGGACACACACAAAAGCCCAAGCAACAGCCCGAGGATGCGTGATTTATAAAGCCTCCTGGCCAGTGAAAGTCCCTTTCTTTCCGTGTTTCCCATAAGGGCCTCGACCACTCGACGGAACCTGCACACCGCAGGACGGATGTGCTCGGAGTCTAACAGGGCAACGTTAAATAGCCATCATCGGCCAGCGACCTCACCTGGCAACAAAATTCCAATGTGGAAGCGAGCTCCCACAACGCAAATATTTGGCTATACATGAAAGGAGGAAAACGGAAAAACAACTATAAGAAGGAGGCCCATGCAGACTTACCAAGTGTTGATCATCGGCAGCGGATTTGGCGGTCAGTGCGCGGCGATCAACCTGCTCAAGGCCGGGATCGACGATTTTCGCCTGCTGGAACGGCGCGATTTCTTTGGTGGCACCTGGTGCCAGAACACCTACCCCGGCGCGGCAGTGGACGTGCCCTCCCCCCTTTATTCGCTGTCGTTCGCGCCGTACCGCTGGTCACAGATGTTTGCCGAACAAGCGGAATTGCATCGCTACACCGAGCACGTCATCGATTCATTCGGCCTGCGTGAGCGCGTGGAACTGCAAGCCAACGTCGAACACGTTGAATGGGACGACATGGAAAAACGCTGGGCCGTCCACACCGCCACCAAGGGCACGTTCTACGCGCAGTTCCTGATCAATGCCAGTGGACCATTGAGCCAACCAGTGATCCCACAATTTCCCGGCCAGGATCGCTTTCAGGGCAAGACATTTCATACAAACAATTGGGATCACAGCTACGACTATCACGGTAAACGCGTGGCCATCGTCGGCAGCGGTGCCAGCGCCGCGCAGGTGATCCCGGTGATTGCCCCGCAGGTCGAGCAACTGCATGTATTCCAGCGCACTGCGCATTGGGTGCTGCCGCGCGCCGATCGCGTGTTCGGGCCGTTTCAGCGCTGGTTGCTCGGCTTGAAACCGGCCTACAAACTGCTGCGCTGGCTGATTTACTGGCAGTTCGAGACACGGGTGATCGCCTTCAAATACTCGAAACCGGCGATTAACCTGGTGCAGAAGCAAGCGCTGCGCTTCCTCAAGCGCCAGGTGCCTGATCCGGTGCTCCAGCAAAAACTTACACCGGACTTCACCATCGGCTGCAAACGGGTCTTGGTCTCCAGCACCTACTACCCGGCATTGACCCGGTCCAACGTCACCCTGCACAGCCGCGAGCAGGGCATCGCGTCAATTGACGAAAGCGGAATCAACACTCAGGACGGTGAGCACATCGATGTTGATCTGATCGTCTGGTCGACCGGTTACGACGCTACCGACGGCGTCATTTCCTACCCCGTCAGCGGAAAAAACGCCGTGCAGCTCAGAGATGTCTGGGCGGAATATCCCCGCGCCTACCTCGGCACCAGCCTGCCGGACTTTCCCAACCTGTTTATCGTCACGGGGCCCAATACCGGCATTGGCCACACTTCGGCGCTGTTCATCATCGAATCGCAGATGAACTACATCATCGACTGCATCCGCACTGTGCAAACCAAAGGTCTGCGCAGCATCGAAGTGCGCCCCGAGGCAGAACGTACCTACACTGCAATGATCCACAGGGAGATGGAGCGTACGGTCTGGAAGTCCGGCGGCTGCCACAGTTGGTATCAAAGCAAGAGCGGTCACGTAATCGCCATGTTTCCCGGCTTCAGTTTCAGCTATCACCGCTTGACCCGGGCGCTGAAACCGGCCGATCACATTTTGTCCTGACTACGTATAAGGAAGACGTCGATGCTTTTGCTGTTTGTCGCCCTCGCGGTGTTCGTGGCCTGGAGCTGGTTGAGTTATCCGGCGGTCGGCCATTGGCTGTATGACCTGAACATGGCCATTGAGGCCAAGTTGTACAAACTGCACAAGATCGAAGTGCCGATCGCCGAGATGACCGTCTCGACCTGGCAGGGCGGGCCGTATGAGGCGCCCAGTGCGATCCTGATGCTGCACGGCTACAGCGCCGACAAGAACCTGTGGCTGCGTTTCTCCCGGCATTTCGTCCGCCAGTATCGGGTGATCATTCCGGATCTGGCCGGCCACGGTGAAACTGGCTTCAAGGCTGGCGGCGGCTATGACATTGCGCTGCAGGCCAAGCGCATGATCCAGCTGCTCGACGTCTGCGGCGTGGAGAAAGTGCACGTGATCGGCAACTCCATGGGCGGTTACATCGCGGCCTGGCTGGCGGCGACATACCCCGAACGGATCGCCTCGTTGGCGCTGATCGACCCGGCCGGCGTCACCGCGCCCGAGGTCAGCGACATGGAGCGCCACCTCGCCCGTGGGCACAACCCGTTTCTGATCAACTCCCGGGAAGAATTCCAGCAGTTTTATGCAATGACCATGGCCTCGCCGCCGTGGGTGCCGAAGCTCGTACTGGATGCTATCGCCCAGCGTTATGAAAACCAGCGCGATGAACTGGAAGAGATCTTCCACGATTTCCGCGCCAGCCCGCCGATGGAGCCGAAGCTGGCCGACATAAAATGCCCGGCGCTGCTGCTGTGGGGGCGCAAGGACCGCTTGATCGATGTCAGCAGCGTGCCGATCTGGAGCAAAGGCATCGCCGATTTGCAGGTGGATGTGTGGGACCACGTTGGGCATATGCCGATGGTCGAACAACCGGGAGATACCGCGCGGTTGTATCGGGAGTTTTTGGGCAAGCAACGACCATGATCGACTACAGGTTTTTGTGGCGAGGGGATTTATCCCCGTTGGGCTGCGAAGCGGCCCCAGCCCTGACACTAGGTTGTATCAGAAAGCCCGCAGTGACTGGTTTGGGTCTGCTTCGCAGCCCAACGGGGATAAATCCCCTCGCCACAGAGGTTCAGGTGTGAGATGAACATTCTTTACGACGAACGCCTCGACGGGCCGCTACCTGACGTAAACAAGGCCGATCTGCTCAAGGCCCTGCAACACGCCATCCCCGACCTCGACATTCTCTGGCGCGAGGAAGAACTCAAACCCTACGAATGCGATGGTCTCTCCGCCTACCGCACCACGCCGATGCTGGTCGCCCTGCCCCGTCGGCTCGAGCAGGTGCAAACCCTGCTGAAACTCTGTCATCAACAAAACGTCCCAGTCGTTGCCCGTGGCGCCGGCACCGGTTTGTCTGGCGGTGCATTGCCGCTGGAAAAAGGCCTGTTGCTGGTGATGGCGCGCTTCAACACCATCCTCCACATCGACCCGGCCGCCCGCACTGCGCGGGTTCAGCCGGGCGTGCGCAATCTGGCGATTTCCCAGGCCGCCGCGCCGTTCGGGTTGTATTACGCGCCGGATCCGTCGTCGCAGATCGCCTGCTCGATTGGCGGCAACGTCGCCGAAAACGCCGGTGGCGTGCATTGCCTCAAGTACGGTCTGACCGTACACAACCTGCTGAAAATCGAAGTGTTGACGATTGAAGGCGAACGCCTGACCTTGGGCTCCGAAGCTTTCGATACGCCGGGTTTCGACTTGCTTGCGCTGTTTACCGGCTCCGAAGGCTTACTGGGGATCATCACCGAAGTCACGGTCAAACTGCTGCCCAAACCGCAGGTCGCGAAAGTGCTGCTGGCCAGTTTCGATTCTGTGGAAAAGGCCGGATGCGCCGTGGCCGAAATCATCGCCGCGGGCATCATTCCCGGCGGTTTGGAGATGATGGACAACCTCGCCATCCGCGCCGCTGAAGACTTTATTCACGCCGGTTACCCGGTCGACGCCGAAGCCATCCTGTTATGTGAACTCGATGGCGTCGAAGCCGATGTCCACGACGACTGTCAGCGGGTGCGCGAGGTTATGACCGAGGCCGGCGCGACCGAGGTGCGTCAGGCTCGCGACGAAGCCGAACGCGTGCGCTTCTGGGCCGGACGCAAAAACGCCTTTCCGGCCATCGGTCGCTTGTCACCTGACTATTACTGCATGGACGGCACCATCCCGCGTCGCGAATTGCCCGGCGTCTTGCAAGGCATCGCCCGCCTCAGCGAGGAATACGGTTTGCGCGTGGCCAACGTGTTCCATGCTGGCGACGGCAACATGCATCCGCTGATTCTGTTCGACGCCAACCAACCCGGCGAACTGCACCGCGCCGAAGCCCTGGGCGGCAAAATTCTCGAATTGTGCGTGCAGGTCGGTGGCAGCATCACCGGCGAACACGGGGTCGGGCGCGAAAAAATCAATCAGATGTGCGCTCAATTCAACAGCGAAGAATTGAGCTTGTTCCACGCCGTTAAAGCCGCGTTCGACCCGAAGGGCCTGCTCAACCCCGGCAAGAACATCCCGACGCTGCACCGCTGTGCCGAGTTTGGCGCGATGCACATTCATGCTGGGCAACTGCCGTTTCCCGAGCTGGAGCGCTTCTGATGACTGACTTCGACGGCGCCAGCGCTCTGCTCGATCAGGTCAATGAAGCGCGAGCCAATGCCACGCCACTGAAAATCCAGGGCGGCAACAGCAAAGTATTTCTTGGGCGCGAAGTGGCCGGTGAGGTGCTCGACACCCGCGTGCATCGCGGCATCGTGCGCTATGAGCCCACCGAGCTGGTGGTCAGCGTGCGCGCCGGGACGCCGTTGACCGAGCTACTCGCGGCACTGGATGCGGCCGGGCAAATGTTGCCGTGCGAGCCGCCAGCCTTCGGTGAAAGCGCCACAGTCGGTGGCATGATTGCAACGGGTTTGTCCGGGCCTCGGCGGCCGTGGTCGGGCTCGGTGCGCGATTTCGTCCTTGGCACGCGGGTAATCACCGGTCTCGGCCAACACCTGCGTTTCGGCGGCGAAGTGATGAAAAACGTTGCCGGTTATGACCTCTCGCGACTGATGGCCGGCAGTTACGGCTGCCTTGGTGTGCTCACCGAAGTCTCGCTCAAAGTCCTGCCCAAACCGCGCCAATGCCTGAGCATTCGCCTGGACATCGATTGCGCCCGCGCACTGGCCAATCTCGCCGAGTGGGGCCAGCAACCGCTACCAATCAGCGCCGCGTGCCACGATGGCGACAGCTTGTATCTGCGACTTGAGGGCGGTGAAGGCTCGGTGACAGCGGCGCATCAACGTCTGGGCGGTGAGCCGCTGGACTCGGGATTCTGGCGTGATTTGAACGAGCAACGTTTGCCATTCTTTGACGAAGGCGTGCCGTTGTGGCGCCTGTCGCTGCCGAACAATCTCGGCGTGTTGGATCTGCCCGGTGCGCAACTGATCGACTGGGCCGGCGCCCAACGCTGGCTGAAATCCGATAGCCAAGACATTCATAGCCTCGCCCAGGAACTCGGCGGCCACGCCACCTGCTTCACCCATGGCGCCAGCTCGTCACCGTTCCAGCCGCTGCCCGCAACGCTGCTGCGCTATCACCGGCAACTCAAGGCGCAACTCGACCCGCAAGGGCTGTTCAACCCCGGCCGGATGTACGCGGAGTTTTAGCCATGCAAACCACCCTCAGCGAGCAATCCCGACAGTTGCCCCGCGCCGCCGAGGCGGAAAAGATCCTTCGTAGCTGCGTGCATTGCGGTTTTTGCAATGCGACGTGTCCGACGTATCAATTGCTCGGCGATGAACTCGATGGTCCGCGCGGGCGCATCTATCTGATCAAGCAAGTGCTCGAAGGCGCAACGGCGACCGCACGGACGCAACTGCATCTGGATCGCTGCCTGTCGTGCCGCAACTGCGAAACCACCTGCCCGTCCGGCGTCGATTATCACAACTTGCTCGACATTGGTCGGGCCGTGGTTGATCAGGCAGTGCCGCGTCCGGCGGCGCAACGCTTGTTGCGTGAAGGCCTGCGCGCACTGGCGCCGAACCCTGGATTATTCAAAGGTTTGCTGCGGGTGGGGAGCACGTTCCGGCCACTATTGCCGCGAATGTTTGAGAGCAAATTGCCGCAGCACATGCCGACGTCGGGGTTGCGCCCCGCCCCTCGGCATGCGCGCCGCGTCATGTTGCTGGAAGGCTGCGTGCAGCCGGGTTTGTCGCCGAACACCAATGACGCCACGGCGCGGGTGCTCGACCGACTCGGGATCAGCGTCATCCCGGTAGCCGAGGCCGGTTGCTGTGGTGCGCTGGATTATCACCTGGACGCCCAGGCCAAAGGCCTCGACCGCGCCCGGCAGAACATCGACGCCTGGTGGCCACACCTGCAAAACGGCGCCGAAGCCATCGTGCAGACCGCCAGCGGCTGCGGCGCGTTCATCAAGGATTATGGACATTTGCTCGAGGCCGATCCGGTCTATGCCAACAAGGCGCGGCGGATCAGCGAAATGACCCTCGACCTGGTGCAGGTTCTCGCGCAAGAACCGCTGGAGCAGGTCTGCGCCGCCAGCGAACAGCGGATCGCCGTGCATTGCCCCTGCACCTTGCAGCACGCGCTGAAACTCGGCGGCGCGGTGGAAGCGGTGCTGACCCGCCTCGGTTTCAACCTGACGGCGGTGCCGGATGGCCACTTGTGCTGCGGCTCGGCGGGTACCTATTCCCTGACCCAACCGAAACTCGCCCGACAACTGCGCGACAACCGCCTCAACGCCTTGGAAAGCGGCCGCCCGCAGCTGATCGTCACCTCCAATATCGGTTGCCAGAGCCACTTGGCCAGCGCAGGACGCACACGGGTTATGCACTGGATCGAACTGGTGGATCAGTCGTTGGCAGAATGAAGTTCGTAGGATTCTTCGTTTGCCCGCGCCGGAGAAGGCTGCGATCTTTTCTCCTCTCCATTACGTGACCGTGGCAGGAATTTATTTCATGACCGTGCAGCCTTTCGTCAGCCCCGACCTGATCCGCCAACGCTTCTCCAAAGCGATGTCCGACATGTACCGCGAAGAAGTGCCGCTGTACGGCGCACTGATGGAACTGGTGGAACAGACCAACCGCGATGTACTTTCCCGCGAGCCAGACATTGCTCGGCAGCTCGACAGCACCGGCGAAATCGAACGCCTGGACATGGAACGCCATGGCGCGATCCGCGTCGGCACCGCCACGGAACTGGCCACCCTCGCCCGCTTGTTCGCGGTCATGGGCATGCAACCGGTGGGTTATTACGACCTGACCCCGGCCGGTGTGCCTGTGCATTCAACGGCGTTTCGCGCGGTGCATGAAGATGCGCTGCAAATCAGTCCGTTCCGGGTGTTCACGTCATTGTTGCGGCTGGAGTTGATTGAAGACCCTGAGCTGCGCGCTTTCGCCGATTCAGTCCTGGCCAAACGTTCGATCTTTACCGACGCAGCGTTGCGTTTGATCGCCCAGGCTGAAGCGGCTGGCGGACTCAACGAAACCGAATCGCAGGAATTCGTCCTACAGGCATTGGAAACCTTTCGTTGGCATCACAGCGCAACCGTTACCGCTGCGCAGTACCAGACACTGAGCGCCCAACACCGGTTGATCGCCGATGTCGTGGCTTTCAAAGGCCCACACATCAACCACCTGACCCCGCGCACACTGGACATCGATATCGTCCAGGACCAAATGCCGGCCCGTGGCATCACGCCCAAAGCGGTGATCGAAGGCCCACCGCGCCGGCAATGCCCGATCCTGCTACGCCAGACCAGTTTCAAGGCGCTGGACGAGCCAATCTCATTCACCGATCAAAGCGAAAACCGTGGCAGCCACAGCGCGCGTTTCGGCGAAATCGAACAACGCGGCGCCGCGCTAACACCCAAGGGCCGGGCACTGTATGACCGCTTACTGAATGCTGCCCGCGAAGAGCTCGGTGATTTCCCCAACGAAGGCAATGCCGCACGCTACAACACGCTAATGACTCAACACTTTGGCGAATTTCCTGACAGCGTTGAAGGTATGCGCGAACAGGATTTGGCGTACTTTCGCTATTTCGCTACGGAAAATGGCTTGGCCGCGGGTAGCCTCGGTGACGCCTCTCTGGAGGATTTGTTGCGAGATGGCTATGTGAAAGCAGAACCTTTGGTGTACGAAGATTTCCTGCCGGTCAGTGCGGCGGGGATTTTTCAGTCGAACCTTGGCGATGCGGCGCAGGCGCACTATGGCGAGCATTCCAATAGACAGGCGTTCGAACAGGCGCTGGGGCGCGCAACCATTGATGAGTTGGGGCTGTATGCCGAGACGCAGCGGCGCTCGATCGAAGAGTGCGCTGAAGTGATGGGACTCACGTCGATCTGACGCTTGGCCAAAAATATGTGACGGGGGGGAAAAATCCCCTCACCACAGGTCAATGCCATCATCTGGCCATACTGCGCAAGAAGTTGCGCAGCTGTACGTAATATTTTGCCTTTAAAATCGCTACAGCCCATACACCACGTGGCCTGTAGCCAAGTGCGCAAGAAGTTGCGCAGTACTGCGCAACTTCTTGCGCACTTTTGCCCTCGCTCCCCTGTGAAAAAACCTCAGAACCGCAGACCAGAGCGGTTTCACCCCCGCCCGCCGGGGACTTCACAAAACCTGGCACGCTCCTTGATAACAGTCAGGCACCCACCGGGCGATTTCGCCTCCCGGGCACCTTAAATTTATCCGCAAGGAGAGCACCCCATGGCAACACCAGCGTA
>NZ_JBIWAL010000029.1:0-72882 GCF_044760045.1 Pseudomonas sp. NPDC098747
GTTACTGGGAGCAGGAGTTTCCTCAGCTCAACCCCGTCAAACGCCGCGGAAACCGCCGGTATTATCAGCGCCAGGACGTGCTGATGATCCGGCAGATCCGCGCGCTCCTTTACGATCAGGGGTTTACCATCGGCGGCGCACGCTTGCGTCTGTCCGGCGATGAAGCCAAAGACGACACCACCCAATACAAGCAAATGATCCGCCAGATGATCGCTGAACTCGAAGATGTGCTGGTGGTACTCAAGAAATAAAAAGCCGCGTTTGAATACTTCCAGTTTTCAAAAGCTTGCGATATATTCTTGAGCGTTCTTCGAGGTGAAGAACGAGATCCAAAACCAGTCGGGGCGTAGCGCAGTCCGGTAGCGCACTAGCATGGGGTGCTAGGGGTCGAGTGTTCGAATCACTCCGTCCCGACCATTATTCCTGAATAAAGTCAGACACTTAAGCCGATCAGCTAGATCGGCTTTTTTGTGCCTGCGTAAAACTACCCGGTGATGTTGCTGACATTCAGATTGCGAATCGCGTCAGATCACCTTCAGGGTATAGACGACGAGGAATTCAGTTCGCCGTATTGAATCGCCGATTAAATTCAACTACTTCATCATGCGAGGGATTTTTGGCGAATAGCGCTGGGAGTTGCGTATTGAACGCCTCTCGCTTCTGAGCGGCGGCTCCCTTGACTGCGGCATTCAGCGCCGGGTGCATCTCTTCAACGGTGTAATCGCAGCAGTACGCTGGCGTACAGGGTTGTTGGCGCCATGACTCCTCTAAGTTGCCACTGTCAAGAGGCTCGAATCCAACTTCATCGACAAGTTGCATTACGAGACGCTTATGATTTTCATCGTCACCAGCAACGGCGACTCCCAGACGGTTTTTCGTGCCTTTTGGCTTACCAAGATTCTCTAGCGAATAAGCCAGAATATTGTTGAATGCCTTGATTACCGGTCGGCCAAGCTGATCGCTAACCCAGACACTTTCCGTTTGACCATTGTCCAAAGCGGCGATGCGTTCGTCCCTCAGGCCCGGGTAGTAATTACTCGTGTCGACCACTGGAACCGAGGAAGGCAATGCGGCTAGCAGGTTCTTGGGAACAGATGCCATGGCCGGTAGAGGGATAGACATAATCACAGCATCGGCGCCATCGAAGACATCTTGCAAGTCACAAGGAACGGCTCCAGCTTCATCGGCAAAAGCGCTTGCCGAGTCTTTCCCCCGAGAGTTGGCCGCACTGACTTGGTGCCCGGCACTGACAAGCTTTCGGGCAAGGGTTGCGCCGATAGATCCAATACCAACGATCGCGATTTTCATAACACCTCCAGGACTCAAAGTCCGGATACGTTATTATCGGTACTGCAATATCCGCAAGAACCGACGTTTTTGTCTGTAACCCACTAAAAGGTAAGTATGGGATGGAGCGCGATTGGGAATGTGAGAACCCTTTACGAAGGCAGGCCTGGTCGGCCGCTATCAACGCCACGCTTCGTGTTCTGGAGGGTAAGTGGAAAATTGTGATCATCAATGAGCTGATGGCCGCTAAAGGGCGGCCTCTTAGGTTCTCCGAACTGGAAAAGCTCATTCCTGATGTCACGCAGAAGATGCTCATTCAGCAGTTGAAGGGGCTTCAGCAGGACGACATCATTCAGCGCACCGTATACCCAGAGGTGCCTCCGCGAGTGGAGTACGCGCTGACAACGCTGGGTCATGCACTTGGCCCGGCTATGACTGCTCTGATCGATTGGGCTGAGCTTCGACATCAGCACGAGGCGAAGGGTTTGGAACTGCATGGCGTTAGCGGCGATGGACTTGTGGAGCGCTAATCCTCCATGCTGGATTAATCAAACGTCATCCCGTTTCAAATTTGATTAGCCGTGGTTTCTGAATGTTTGATTTGTGACGGTATAGCCTATCGGTCACAATTTGTAAGTCCTCGATAGGGTGAGTAAGCCATTTCCATGAATCAGCCATCAATATCCTCGCCCAGCCCCCGGGGCCCGATCGAACACGAGATTCGTGATCAGATTGTCGCGGCGGCCAATGACCACTTCAGTCAATACGGCTACGGTAAAACCACGGTTTCCGACCTCGCCAAGGCCATCGGGTTTTCAAAGGCCTATATCTACAAATTTTTTGATTCCAAGCAGGCGATCGGTGAAGCCATCTGTGCAAATTGCCTGGCAGAAATCGTCGCGGCCGTGGAGCAGGCTATCAGCGAGGAAGGCCTGTCGCCGACAGAGCGTTTTCGACGCTTGGTCAAAACTGTGATCGCCACAGGTGTGAATCTGTTCTTCAACGATCGAAAACTCTATGACATTGCAGCGTTCGCGGCGTCGGAAAGTTGGCCCAGCACGCAGGTTTATGAGGCACAGATCAAGCGCTTCGTGTCGCAAATAGTGCGAGAGGGGCGAGAGATTGGCGAATTTGAGCGCAAGACTCCGCTGGACGAGACAGTAGAAGCGATACATCTCGCGCTGCGACCATTCGTCAATCCGTTGCTGCTGCAGTACAACCTCGATTTCGTTGAGGAGGCGCCCATGCTCACTTCCAACCTCATCTTGCGTAGCCTCATGCCTTGAACTTCGGCTAAAGGTTTTCGGCATACCCAGGTAGGCAACAGATCACCGAGCGGCTTTTCACATTGCCCTTCTTCCAGCCGTCGAAGGGTTTTTTATTTGTCTGTTGCCAGCCACCTCCTTCTTACCAAGCGACAAGGCTGGTCGGCGTCGCACCTGGCCACTGTTCGACAGCAGCCTGAGCAAGGTAACCATCCGAAAGCGACGCCTCTGGACGATGGGATTCCGGGGCGACCGCGCCATCTGCCACTAAGCCAGCTGCGAGCAAAAGAGCAATTGGACGGAGGGGAGCCATTGAGAGTCCTTCAATACGGAATCTCCGTAACCATATTGAGTGATGGTCACAATCTGTCAATTAACGTTCTTTGCGTTGAATTAGGGTTCTCCGTATTCACTGGTCTTTTTTACTGAGATTAAGAACAGGAAAGTTTCAAGGGGTGTGACTGTTGACACAAATAGTCACTGGTCTGAGAATATGACGCTCGTCCTATTTTAAGTAAGGGAACCCATGCGCCGGCTTCGACCTTTCCCCATTGCCGCTTGCTTGTTGCCTCTCGTCCTCACTGCGTGCGGTGATTCATCGCGCCCTGAAGATCCGCGCACGCTAGCCCCTCTGGTGAGGTCCGCAGCGGTTCAGGCTTCGTCCGCTGTCTCACGTTCTTTCACGGGTGTGGTGGCCGCCCGCGTCCAGGGCGACCTGGGTTTTCGGGTATCAGGCAAGGTGCTAGAGCGTCTGGTTGACACCGGTCAGACCGTTAAACGTGGTCAACCGCTGATGCGTCTCGACCCCATCGATTTAGGGTTGCAGGCGCGTGCACAACAAGAGTCGGTCATAGCCGCTCGGGCCCGAGCCAGGCAGACAGCAGATGATGAGGCTCGATATCGCAAGCTGGTCGCCGCAGGCGCTACTTCCGCATCGGCCTACGACCAGATCAAAGCCGCAGCGGATACTGCAAAGGCGCAGCTCAACGCCGCTGAAGCGCAGGCTGATGTAGCGCGCAATGCTTCCGGTTATGCAGTGCTGTCTGCCGACTCCGACGGCGTTGTGGTGGAGACGCTCGCCGAGCCAGGTCAAGTCGTAAGCCCGGGGCAGCCTGTGGTTCGATTGGCGCGGGGAGGGCAGCGCGAAGCCATCGTGCACCTGCCCGAGACGTTGCGCCCCGCAGTAGGATCCATCGCGCAAGCGACACTTTATGGCAATACCACGGGTGCTGTTACAGCGAAGCTGAGGCTGCTCTCCGACTCGGCCGACCGCATGACCCGCACCTTTGAGGCGCGGTATGTGCTTGAGGGCGCGCTGGCCAATGCACCGATAGGTTCGACCGTTACACTTCGGATCACTGAAGGCGCCGCGCAAGGGCAAGCGATGCAAGTACCGATCGCAGCCGTTTATGACCCGGGCAAAGGCACTGGCCTGTGGGTTATCACCGGTACACCTGCGAAAGTGGCCTGGCGACCTATTCAAGTCATGGGCTTGAGCGACGACTCTGCGCAAGTCGCGGGTGATCTAAAGGTTGGCGAGCAGATCGTGGCGCTGGGCGCTCATTTGCTGCGCAACGGTGAGGAAGTGAGATTGCCTGAGCAGGATGACGCCAAAGTTGCGGGGAGTCGTCCATGAGCGAGGGCCGTTTCAATCTTTCCGCGATCGCTGTTCGTGAGCGCTCTATAACGGTATTTCTGATCTTCCTGATTGCTGTTGCGGGCACCTTGGCGTTCTTTCAGCTTGGGCGCGCAGAAGATCCTCCGTTCACGGTCAAGCAGTTGACGGTTATTACCGCTTGGCCAGGCGCAACGGCGCAGGAGATGCAGGATCAGGTAGCAGAGCCACTTGAAAAGCGCCTGCAAGAACTGAAATGGTACGACCGCACGGAAACCTTCACCCGTCCAGGCCTGGCTTTCACGATGGTGTCACTGCTCGATAGCACGCCGCCCTCGCAAGTACAGGAAGAGTTCTACCAAGCGCGTAAAAAGCTCGACGATGAAGCCCGAAAGCTGCCGGAGGGTGTCATCGGGCCAATGGTCAACGACGAGTTTTCTGACGTGACATTTGCGCTTTTCGCCTTGAAAGCCAAAGGCGAGCCGCAGCGATTACTGGTACGCGACGCTGAGTCATTGCGCCAGCGCCTGTTGCATGTGCCGGGCGTGAAAAAGGTCAACATTATTGGGGAGCAGCCCGAACGTATCTTTGTTTCCTTTTCTCATGATCGCCTCGCCACTTTGGGCGTCTCTCCTCAGGACATCTTTGCCTCGCTGAATAATCAAAACGTGCTAACGCCCGCCGGTTCCATCGAAACCAATGGGCCTCAGGTCTTCCTCCGCCTGGATGGCGCCTTCGATAAGTTGCAGAAGATTCGTGACACACCCA
Organism: Pseudomonas sp. NPDC098747; assembly: GCF_044760045.1. NCBI lineage: Bacteria > Pseudomonadati > Pseudomonadota > Gammaproteobacteria > Pseudomonadales > Pseudomonadaceae > Pseudomonas > Pseudomonas sp. NPDC098747. The sequence continues at coordinate 4,936 of NZ_JBIWAL010000029.1, forward strand.
TTGCGGTTCAGGGGCGCACGTTCAAGCTCGCTGACGTGGCGACGGTCGAACGAGGGTATGAAGATCCGGCAGCCTTTCTCGTACGTAACAACGGTGAAGAAGCCTTGTTGCTGGGGATCGTGATGCGTGAGGGCTGGAACGGTCTTGACCTCGGCAAGGCGTTGGACACAGAGACCACCCATATAAATCAAGGCATGCCGTTGGGCATGTCGCTCTCCAAGGTCACCGACCAGTCGGTAAACATCAGTTCGGCCGTCGGCGAGTTCATGGTCAAATTCTTCGTCGCGCTGCTTGTAGTGATGCTTGTCTGCTTTCTCAGTATGGGCTGGCGGGTAGGCGTTGTGGTCGCTGCGGCTGTGCCATTGACGTTGGCCGTGGTGTTTGTGGTGATGGCGGCCACTGGAAAGAACTTTGATCGTATTACCTTGGGCTCGTTGATTCTGGCGCTCGGACTGCTGGTGGACGACGCCATCATTGCTATCGAAATGATGGTGGTGAAAATGGAAGAGGGTTACGACCGCATAAAGGCGTCCGCGTATGCCTGGAGTCATACCGCCGCGCCGATGCTTTCCGGTACGCTGGTGACCGCTATCGGCTTTATGCCCAATGGCTTCGCGCAGTCGACAGCCGGCGAGTACACCAGCAACATGTTCTGGATCGTGGGCATTGCCCTGATTGCCTCCTGGGTCGTTGCGGTAGCTTTTACCCCGTACCTGGGCGTAAAGATGTTGCCGAACATCAAGAAGGTCGAGGGTGGTCACGCGGCCATCTACAACACCCCTAACTACAACCGCTTCCGCCGGGTTTTAACGCGAGTTATCGCTCGCAAATGGTTGGTAGCCAGCACGGTTATCGCTTTGTTCGTCGTGGCGATCCTCGGCATGAGCCTGGTCAAGAAGCAGTTCTTCCCGACCTCTGACCGTCCAGAGGTACTGATAGAGGTGCAGATGCCTTATGGGACCTCCATTGAGCAGACCAGCGCCACCACTGCCAAAATTGAGACCTGGTTGCAAAAGCAGGAAGAGGCAAAAATCGTCACCGCCTACATCGGGCAAGGCGCGCCGCGTTTCTATCTGGCGATGGCGCCGGAGCTTCCCGATCCGTCTTTCGCGAAGATTGTGGTGCTGACAGAAAGCCAGGAGGCGCGCGAAGCCCTCAAGTTCCGTATCCGCGAGGCGACTGCTGAGGGACTTGCCCCAGAGGCGCGGGTCAGGGTGACTCAGCTTGTGTTTGGTCCGTATTCCCCATTCCCTGTCGCTTATCGGGTAATGGGGCCCGATCCTTCAACGTTGCGCGAGATTGCGGGCCGGGTGCAGGACGTTTTGCAGTCGAGTCCGATGATGAGAACCGTCAACACCGATTGGGGGTCGCTGACGCCTACGCTGCATTTCTCTGTGGAGCAGGATCGCCTGGAAGCGGTGGGGTTGACCTCAAAGGCAGTCTCGCAGCAATTGCAGTTTCTGCTGGCCGGAGTGCCGATCACCGCGGTTCGTGAGGACATTCGTTCGGTGCAGGTGGTGGGTCGCGCAGCGGGTGATATCCGGCTCGATCCCGCCAAGATAGAAGGCTTTACGTTGGTAGGTAACGCGGGTCAGCGGATTCCGTTGTCACAGGTGGGAACCGTCGATGTGCGTATGGAGGATCCAATTCTCCGGCGTCGCGACCGCACACCGACCATTACCGTGCGCGGTGACATTGCCGAAGGTCTGCAACCGCCGGACGTCTCGAGCGTGATCATGAAGGAGCTGCAACACGTCATCGACAAGCTGCCTGACGGGTATCGGATCGAGCAGGCGGGTGCCATCGAGGAGTCGGGCAAGGCCGGTAAAGCGATGTTGCCGCTATTCCCGATCATGATTGCCATGACGCTGCTGGTCATTATTCTGCAGGTTCGCTCGATTTCGGCGATGATCATGGTGTTCCTCACCTCGCCACTGGGGTTGATTGGCGTGGTGCCGACACTGCTTATCTTCCAACAGCCGTTCGGTATCAACGCGCTGGTCGGTCTAATCGCACTTTCAGGCATCCTGATGCGCAACACGCTGATTCTGATCGGGCAAATTCATCACAATGCGCAAGAAGGACTGGACCCGTTTCACGCAGTGGTCGAAGCCACGGTACAACGTGCACGCCCGGTATTACTGACAGCACTCGCCGCCATCCTGGCGTTCATTCCCCTGACGCACTCCGTCTTCTGGGGGACGCTTGCCTACACCCTTATCGGAGGCACCCTCGTCGGAACCATCATGACGCTGGTGTTCCTGCCAGCGATGTACTCCATCTGGTTCAAGATCCGTCCGGTCAACAGCGGGTCAACTGAAGAAGCGAAAAGCCTGCGGCATGGTCGCGTGGGTGTGGAGTAGGTCATGCGGCGTCCACGCTACTGATTGACGTCCCCGATCATTGCCCATCGCGCACTTGCATCAACGCAAACCCCAACAGATTCAGGCCCTGCCACAGGTTAGGATTGTTCGAGTTTGCGTGATCTTGAGCCAGCCCAATACCCCAAATGTTATCAACCGGGCTCGCCTCCACAATGATGCGAGAGCCGGTTTCCCTTAGGAAATTGTTCAGTTCCGGGTTTTGCGAAAATTTGGCTTGGTTCGCGCGCACGACAATGTCATATCGGTGTTGCAGCCAATCCTGCTCGTTAAATCCAGATATCTTTCGGCCCAGTGCTTTGACTGCAATGGGGGTAGGAGCCTTTAGTATTTGCGTGCGAGTTTCCTGATCACCAAACAAGGCAGCCTTCTCGGCCATCATGTAGTGCTCGGCGGTTGGGTAGAGTTGCTCGTCAACAATGAACTCGGCGATGTACCACTGGCTGAAGCACGAAGCGGTTATTCCTTTCTTGCCTGGTTGGTGCCCCCAGAAAAAAGTGAATTCCAGGTTCTCTCCGCAATTGAATCGGGAGCGCAGATCTTCCAGATATTTAGAGTCGTACAAAGGTTCTTCCTTGGTGAAGTAGTGCCGAGGTGAGCATTTAAGCGTGTACGCGTAGCCACCCGAGTGCATCCAAAAGCCCCTCTGATGGCATTCAAGGTGGATTTAATACCGGCACACTGCTGCTATTCAAGCTCTGGTAGCGCTTGATACGAGGAGGGTCGAATCTTGGGTCAGCAGTTGTGAAACCCCTAGTCAGCGGATGCTACTGTTTCGGATCCTTCTTGATGTCCTCTGAGTCACTCGAAGTTGCTGCATCCTTCTCGGTCTCATGCGGCTCTGCGCCGGCATTTCCGCCAGAAGACTCTTCGCCCTTTTTGTTCGCCTTATCATCGTTGGCGCTTGAGCTTTTGGAGTGATTGACGCCCGGCAAGGCATTCGGCGGGGCAGCCGATTCCGCCGTTGTGTTTTCGGTCGCCACCGCATGGAAGGGGCCGATCAGAAGCAGGCAGGCAAACGATAGCAGCGTAATTTTCTTGTTCATCATCTAAGCCTTCCACGCGATGGATGTATGTGTTGGAAGTGCGAGACAGGCAAAGGTGCGCGGTGCTGGACGAGTGGTAGGTATCAACGATTGGCCACCTGGCCCCAGTCCATGCCGGAGTCAGCCGAAATGCCTGGTGACTGTGCCAAATCGCACTGTCCTTTTTTTTCGCCGGAGATTGCCAGAAAGCGGCAAACTGCTGGCCCCTAATTGCCTTTCCCATCGTCAAACTCGCCTTTTTTCAAAAGGTTAGGTTGGCTATATGCGGACGATTGTCATAACCGTTGCAACGCTTTCCCTGGCTGTCTTCGCCTCGGGAATCCAGGCGAAAGAGTTAAGCAAAGGCCATCGTTTTGCCTGTACCTGGGGTTCGGATATCGCCGCAGGTGCGCAGCACTCCAAACTGTCGGGCGTTTCTTTGTATGGCGCGCGCAAACAATTGCAGGTGCGCAAATTCCAGCAACCGTGGATGCGCATGACCGCGATGGGGATTATCGAGCAGACTTATAACAGCACCTCGAAGCTCAAGCCGGCGGCGGTCAAGCAGACCTACTATGAGCAATGCGTACGGCACGAACTGGCCCGGCGCTGAACAAAAAGCCCAACCTGAAGAGGTTGGGCTTTTTCATGCATGGCAAACCGCCAGCGCTTTTTTGCCACCAGGCCCTGGTACTCAATCGACGATGACGCGTTCGGTTTCATCATCACTCAGGCATATCGTCAATTGCTGGCCGTTCTTGCTGAATGCGCAGTTGGGCAGCGAACGCTGCATGGCGATTCTGAGGGGCGCACCGATAAACACGATGGCAATCAGGATCGCCACGATGAATCTTACGATTAATCCTGAGCGAGACGCCGAGCTGTTTCTCTTGAGCCGCGAACGCAGGAACAGCCCAAGGGCAAGAAGGGCGGCGCCGGTCAGCATTGCACTGCCGATGTGGTGACGACTGATGCTGTAGATCAGCTCCCCTGAGTCGTCCGGATAATTCACCTGCCACCAAGCCCCAATGACCAGCGGCAGAAGTCCGGCAACAATGCAGCCAGTGATCGACCCCGGTAAGCGCATCAGCATGCTCAACAGCAACGTCAAAGTGGCCACGAGCCAGGCACCGGCAAACAGTTGTCCGTTCATGCCGCCCATGAAGGTGCCACCCACATCGATCGGCGTGAGCAGATTCCAGTCATAAAAGGCGATGTGCACGATCAGCGCGAGTACCGCGAGCCAGCACACGGGGTAGTAAAACCAGAAAAAATGGGGGCGGGATAACACACTCAGTCCTTTTTGTGATGTTGGCGCGCGCCAGTATGCCGAGGATCACCCAGCATTGAAATTCAACCGTCGCGCTGGAGTACCATCACACACTGTCCGCAACTGCCGAGCGCTTCGCCCTATGCCTGTTCTATCGCGCTTCACCACATTGCTCGACCAGGCACAGCGCGCCTTGCGCCTGGTTTGGGACACCTCGCGTAGTTTGTTTTTGGGACTGGTGCTGGCGACATTGGTTGCTGGAGTGTTACCAGCGCTGGCGGCGTGGTTGGGTCAACGAATTGTCGATGCGGTGGTGACGGCGATGCAGTTGCATGCGCAGCAGGGCGATGCGCCGTTGTGGCCGGTGTTGCGTTACGTGCTGATGGAGGCTGGGGTGTTAGCGTTGTTGTCCGCGACACAACGGGCGCTGTCGGTGCAGCAGTCGCTGTTGCGGGTCCAGCTGGGTCAGAAGGTCAACACGTTGATTCTGGAGAAGGCTCAGACGCTGTCACTGGTGCAGTTCGAGAACTCCGAGTTCTACGACAAACTGGTGCGTGTGCGCCGCGAAGCCTCGACCCGGCCGTTGGCATTGGTCATGAAGTCACTGGGGTTGATCCAGAACCTGATCATGTTGATCAGCTTCGGTGTGCTGTTGGTGCATTTTTCGCCGTGGGCGCTGGCCTTGCTGGTGATCGGCGCGCTGCCGGTGTTCTTCGCCGAGGCACATTTTTCCGGTGACGCCTTTCGGCTGTTCACCCGTCGGGCGCCGGAGAGCCGCCAGCAAAGTTACATCGAAACCTTGCTGTCCCACGAGGCGTACATCAAAGAGGTCAAACTGTTCGGGTTTGCACCGCTGCTGTTGCAGCGCTACCGGGACACGTTCGCCAGACTGTACGCCGAAGACCGGCAATTGACGTTGCGTCGCGATGGCTGGGGCTTCGGCCTTGGATTACTCGGGACGGCAGCGTTTTATGTGGCCTACGCCTGGGTCGTGATTGATGCCGTGCACGGCAATATCAGTCTCGGTCAGATGACCATGTATCTGGTGCTGTTCAAGCAGGGGCAGGGCGCGGTCAGCAGCAGCTTGAGTGCGATCAGTGGGCTGTACGAAGACGGTCTGTATCTGTCGAATCTTTACGAATACCTGGCTGAGCCGGTGTTGGCCGATAGTGGTCATCTAACCGCTGGCGCGCGACCGGGCGATGGTCTGCGGTTTGAAAACGTCAGCTTCCGTTATCCGGGGGCCACTCGTGCGGCGCTGGAAGGCATCGACCTGCATGTGGTGCCGGGTAAAAGCATGGCGCTGGTCGGGGAAAATGGCTCAGGCAAGACCACACTGATCAAATTGCTGACGCGACTCTATCGGCCTGATCAGGGGCGCATTCTGCTCGATGGCAGTGATTTGCAGGATTGGGAGGAAACCACCTTGCGACGGCGCATCGGGGTGATCTTCCAGGATTACATTCGTTATCAGTTTACCGTCGGTGAAAACATTGGCGTTGGCGACACGTCGGCATTCAGTGAGGAACAACGCTGGAAAGAGGCTGCTGCCGAAGGCATGGCTGCGCGTTTCATCGAGGGGCTGGAACGGGGTTACGCCACACAACTGGGTCGCTGGTTTGCCGGTGGTCAGGAGTTGTCTGGGGGGCAGTGGCAAAAAATTGCCTTGTCGCGGGCTTACATGCGTCGCGAGGCCGATATCCTGATCCTCGACGAGCCGACCTCAGCCCTCGATCCCGCAGCGGAGGCGGCAGTATTTGAACATTTCAGCCAGCAGACTGAAGGGCGCATGACGTTGCTGATCTCACACCGCTTTTCCAGTGTGCGCAATGCCAACCACATCATTGTGCTGGAACAGGGGCGGATTCTGGAGCAGGGCGATCACGATGATCTGATTGCGCTTGCCGGGCATTACGCGCAGCTCTTCAATTTACAGGCTCGCGGTTATCGTTAGGCGTCGCGCGCGTTGCGCAGCGGCGCCGGCCCTGCGACGCGCGGCAACGGTTTGGTCTGCATTAACGCATCGATCGCCTTGCGATAGTTTTGCCCGCCCAACGTCAGGCTGTTGTTGTGCGTCGCGCCGGGTACCAACAACAAGCGTTTAGGTTGTTGCGCTGCGTTGAACAACTGCTCGCTGAAACGCGATGGCACGAAAGCATCGGCCAGGCCATGCACCACCAGCAACGGCATGTGAATGTCGGCGATCTTGTCAATGGAGTCGAATTTCTGCGACAGCAGCCAGCGCACCGGCAGCGAGGTGTTCGCCACGGCCGCGGCAACATCTGCCAGCGAAGTGAAGGTGGATTCGATCACCAATCCGCGCACCGGAAGCGGGGTGTGATCACGGGCGGCGATCTGGCCAAGTTCGGCCGCCAGATCGACTGCCACCGCGCCGCCCAGGGAGTGGCCGTAGATCAGGCGTTTGTTCGGATCCGGTTGCAGCAGTTTGAAGCGCTCCCAGGCCACCCGCGCATCTTCGTAAACGCTGCTTTCCGACGGCAGATCACCCTTGCTCTGGCCGAATCCGCGGTAATCGATGGCCAGCACCGAGTAGCCCGCCGCGCGCAACTGCTCGATACGGAACAACTGCCCGGTGAGATTCCAGCGCACGCCATGCAGATAGAGAATCGCCGGGGCATTGGCATTTTCCGCCGGCCACCACCAGGCATGAATATTTTGCCCAGCCTTGAAGCGCTTGGGTTGCAGGTCGAGTTCCTGCACGCTGCCGGGCAAACCGCGATACCAATACGCTGTGCCCGGTTCGACGCGGAACAGCAGTTTGCGCTCGGTATGTTCCAGCACGGCACAACTCGTCGGCACGCCGATAATCAAAGCGGCCATGCAGGCAAACGCCAAGCGGCGACGGCGCAGACGAGTCATGAAGGACAGGAACATTAAACGTTTCACCGCGGCGCAGACAAAGAACGCTTTTTACCAGAAGCCTCGGTCTGCGCGCGATATTTTCGACCACCGCCCGTGTGCAACGATTACAAAATGCTGCAACGGCTTAGTTCATTGTCAGCACGATCTTGCCAATATGATCGCCGGCCTCCATGTGCGTATGGGCCTGAGCCGCCTGCTCAAGCGAATAGACCTTGTCGATCATCGGCAGGCAGCGACCGGCGCTCAGAACCGGCCAAACATGCTCGCGAAGTTGATCGGCGATGGCCGATTTTTCCGCCGCGGTTCGCGCACGTAACAGCGAACCGGTGACCACCGCGCGTTTTGCAAGGATTGCCAGCAGGTCTACATCGTTGGCTCGGCCGCCACCAAGGAAGCCGAGCATCACCAACCGCCCATCCATCGCCAAAGCGCTGATGTTCGCGTTGAAGTACGAACCGCCCATGATGTCGAGAATTACGTTCACGCCTTGGCCAGCGGTTTTCTCGGCGATCACCGCAGCGAAATCCTCTTCGCGGTAGTTGATCGGTTGGCCTCCGAGATTGCTGATCGCCGCGCATTTTTCCGGGCTGCCAGCCGTGGCGAAAGCTTCGATGGCAAATTCGCGACAGAGCATCAGCGCCGTGGTGCCGATGCCGCTGGTGCCGCCATGGATGAGCACGCGTTGGCCACGGCTGGCGCCACCGAGGCCAAACAGGTTGGCCCACACGGTAAAGAAGGTTTCCGGAATCGCGGCGGCTTGTACCCAATCGATCCCGTCGGGAATGCGCAGGGTCTGGCCGGCCGGAACGCTGCAATATTCGGCGTAGCCGCCACCATTTGTCAGCGCGCAGACTCGGTCGCCCAAGGCAAACTGGCTGACGCCGGTGCCGAGCGCCACGACTTCGCCGGCTACTTCCAGGCCGGGAATCGGGTTCATCCCAGGCTTCATAGGGTATTTGCCTGCACGCTGCAAAGCGTCCGGCCGGTTGATGCCGGCGGCGTGCACGCGGATCAGCACTTCGTCGTCTGCGGCCACCGGTAACGGCACACGCCTGGCTTGCAGGACTTCAGGGCCACCAGGTTGGGTTATTTCGATACGCGTCATTTCATTGGGTAAAGTCATGTTGCTTCCTGTAGGTAAGGGTTCTGTAGATGGGAGCGCGGCACAGAGGCAATGATTCCCTCCAATGGGCAACAAGAATGTGACGCTGTTGCCTAAGCTACGTTGCCTGACGAAACGGCCTACAACTCAGGCAGAATCCGCTGGCTTGTGGGCTTGGTCGATGGGCTCTATTGTTGCTGCAGCTCATAGCGATAGGAAAATTGCGATTGAGGGATGAGTCAGGGACGTATCGGTAACCAAGGAAGGGAGTCGGATTTGAACGCCAGGGAATTTGAGCAATATCAGGGCATCAATACATCGAGCAAAAGTCAGAGCACTCAAGCCATGAACGCTATCAGTCGTGAAGAATTCAACGCCAGGATTGAGACCATTGAGACAAGGATGGATGCTCGGATTGATGGTGTGTCAGGGATAATCAATGCATTTCTTTCTGCTCAGGCGGAGAGGGAGAAAACACAGCTTGAACGAGACAAACGCTATGACGTGATGTGGGAACAGGTACAAAAGAGCGCAGACGAATCCAGAGACGTGGCCAAACAAGTCATTTCCATGAGGCGCGACTACTGGGCAGTAGCTGCAATCAATTTTTTTGGTGTGCTCACCATAGTCGTCGGCGCACACTTCGCCAATCAAGCCAACATCCTTGTAGCGATACAAACGACACTCTCGGCGGTTCAAGCAGGCAGGGACGCGAGTGCTCCCAAAACAGACATGCTGATGCCCTTACAGTCACAATAAAACGGCCTTCAAAAAGAAGGCCGTTTTTGTGGGCATATCAACGTTGCCTCATGGCATCTGCGGCAACTCCTGCGGCCGCAAGTCAAACACCAGCACCTCGGCATCCACGCCATTGCTCAACGTCAGCACCTGTTCTTCGCGAACCCGCACGCCGTCACCTTCCTGCAATCGCTGGCCGTTCAGTTCAACGCTGCCGCGCGCCACATTCACGTAGGCGTAACGATTGGCGGGCAGTTCCAGCGTAGCGCTCTCCTTGCCATCGAACAGCCCGGCGAACACTCGCGCATCCTGACGCACTTTCAGCGAACCGTTGCTGCCGTCAGGCGAGATGATCAATTGCAGACGACCACGTTTTTTCTGGGTGCTGAAGTGCTCCTGCTGATAGCGCGGTTTGGCGCCGCTGACTTCCGGCACGATCCAGATTTGCAGGAAGTGCACAGGTTTGGTTGCCGAGTGGTTGAACTCGCTGTGCGCCACGCCGCTGCCGGCGCTCATCAGTTGCACATCGCCGGGGCGGATCACGGAACCGGTGCCCAGGGTGTCCTTGTGTTCCAGCGCGCCTTCGAGCACGTAGGAAAAGATCTCCATGTCGCGATGCGGGTGCTGGCCGAAGCCTTTGCCGGCGGCAACGCGATCATCGTTGATCACCAGTAGGTCGGAAAAACCTTGCTCCCGCGGATCGCGATAGCTGGCGAAGGAAAAGGTGTGGAACGACTTCAACCAGCCATGATTGGCGAGGCCACGATCGGAGGCTTTGCGAAGAGTCAGCATGATGAAATCTCCTGGCGGGACGTGAATTCGTCCGAGTGAGGAGAAGCTTACTGTTAACTGTTTGAAGCAATAAGTAGATGAAAACTGAAAGACTGTCGCAATCAGGTTGACAGTTTTGCACAGCAGTTCACGTATTCTTTTTCGACGATCAGCGTGCGCTTGGCCATAATGCTCAGCCTGAGTTATGCGTTTATTCTTTATTGATCAGTGATGTAAACCCATGAAAACCGTGGCAATGGTGTTGTTTCCCGACTTTCTGCTGCTCGATATGGCCGGGCCGATGGAAGTGTTTTCGGTTGCCAATCGTTATTTGAAAGCAGAGTCGCACTATCAATTGACTACCCTGGGCACCGAGCGTGGCCCTTTGCGTGCCTCCAATGGTCTTCTGGTGAATGCCGATCGGCTGATTGACGACAGCAGCGAGCACTTTGACTTGCTGCTGGTGCCGGGTGGCCCGGGTGCCTACAACGAAAAATTCCCGTCGCTGTTCGCCTGGTTACCCGGTGCCGTGCAGCGCGCGGAGCGCTATGGCTCGATCTGCACCGGGGCCTTCGTGCTGGGCCATGCCGGACTGCTCGACGGTTACCGCGTGACAACGCATTGGAACTACACCGAACGCCTGGTCAAGGGATTCCCGAACGCCAACGTGGCGACCGATCAGATTTACGTCGAAGACCGCAATCTGATTACCTCGGGCGGCGTCACGGCGGGTATCGATCTGGCGTTGGCCGTGGTTGCCCGGGATCACGGTAAAAAAATCGCTCAAGACGTGGCCAAAGTGTTGCTGGTGGTGATGAAGCGCCAAGGTGGTCAGGCCCAGTTCAGCCCTTTGATGGCCGCTGTGGCGCCGCAGGAAACACCCATTACCCGGGCGCAGAACTACGTGCTGGAACACCTTGACGAGGCGTTCACCGTAGAGCGCATGGCAGGCCTGGCAAACATGAGTGCGCGGCACTTCGCCCGGGTGTTCGCCCGTGACGTCAACATGACGCCGATGGAGTTTCTGCAAAGTGCACGTATCGACTGCGCCCGCAATCTGCTCGAAACCAGCGATTTGCCGCTGAAAACCGTGGCCTATAAAAGCGGCTTCGGCAGCGTACGGCATATGCGTTCGCTGTTTGCTGAAAAGCTCGGCCTGACGCCTGCACAGTACCGCGAACAGTTCAGCTAGAGCGGTTCTGTCCGTCTGGAGCACCCGGATGTCCGTTCGGTGTCTTGTGTAGCGGTTGTGCCGTCATCTGAGACTGCCAAGATAGTTGGCATGAACAATCTCAACGATGTGAACTCGGCGGAGGTCCTGCGTTTCGGCCCTTACGCGTTTCATTTGCGCCAGCGACTGATCCTCGACGGGGATCGGCAGCTGCGCATGGGCGGCCGCGCGCTAGACATTCTTCAGGTGCTCGTTGAACACGCCGGCCGCGTGGTCAGGAAGGAGCAACTGATCGCCCTGATCTGGCCGACGTCGGTGGTCGAAGAGATCAATCTACGGGTGCATATTGCTGCACTGCGGCGTGCGTTGGGCGATGGTGAGCAGGGTCAGCGTTACATCGTCAATGTGCCGCAATGCGGTTACAGCTTTATCGCGCCGGTGCATTACGACAGCGTCGCGCAAGAGGTCTTCGAACGGCTACCACCAGCGCAACACAATTTGCCTGCGCGGCTGACCCCGGTAACCGGCCGTGATGCGCTGGTCGGCGGCATGGTGCGGCGCCTGCCGCTGTGTCGGCTGATGACCGTCACCGGGCCTGCCGGTGTGGGCAAAACCACCGTGGCGCTGCGCGTGGCGGAGTTGCTGCTGCAACATTTCCGTGATGGCGTGTGGTTGGTCGATCTGGCGCAGATCGATGTTGAAACACCTTTGCTGGAACATCTGTTGCGCACTCTCGAGTGCGATTTCTCTACGCTGTGCGCCCGTCACGCGCTGCTGGTGCTGGACAATTGCGAACACCGGCGCGAGGCCTGCAAGGCAATGGTCGAGACGCTGCTGAACGCCGCGCCTCAACTGGTGATTCTGGCCACCAGTCGTGAAGCCTTGCAGACCAGTCTGGAAACCCTTCAGCACCTGCCACCGCTGAACGTCCCGAAGCGTTCGGCAGTCGATTGTGTCGCGCAGGCCATGGGCTATCCGGCGGTGCAGCTGTTTGTCAGCCGCGCCCGGGCTCGACAGCATGATTTCAGTTTGCGCGAACAGGATCTGCACACTGTGCGCGAGATCTGTCGCCAACTCGACGGTCTTCCGCTGGCGATCGAACTGGCGGCCGCGCAGATCGACGCACTGGCGCTGGTCGGATTGCATGCGCAAGTGGCCAACGGACTGCAACTGCTCAACCACGGCCGACGCACGGCGGTACCGCGCCATCAATCCATGCAGGCTGCACTCGATTGGAGTTATCAACGCCTGAGCGAGCAGGAGCAGCGCGTGCTGCAACGCTTATCGGTGTTCAAGTTGGCATTTACTCTGGAGGCGGCGCTGGGCGTGATCAGTTGCCCGCAACTGGCTCCGTCGAAGCTGGCGGCGGTCATCGAACGGCTGGTGCAGAAGTCATTGTTGGCAGTGGAGCAGGGCGCTGTTGCTGGCAGATACCGGATGCTCAATACCACTCGGCGTTATGCCCGCGAACAACTTGAGCGCAGTGGTGAAGGTGTTGATCTGGAGCGCCGACACGCGCGGTATATCAGTCGCGTGCGTCAAGTTTCAGGCAAGCAAGGGATCGCGCAACTCGTCGAGTAGCTGGCGTACTTTGCGCAGGTCCGGTGTGGCGTAGCCTTCGCTGAAGCGTTGATAAATCGGCGTCAGCAGATCCAGCGCTTCGCGGTGACGGGATTGACGTTGCCAGAGCTGAGCGAGGGAGGTGGCGCTGCGCAATTCCCAGGCCAGGGCACCTTGGGAGCGGGCGATGGACAGGGCTTGTTGCAGGATTGCTTGTGCTTCCTGAACATTTGCGGCGTCTATGCGGGCCTCATCGCGGGTAAGCCCGCTCCCACAGTGGTTTTGCGTTGAACGCAAACTCTGCGTACTCCCCAAATCCCTGTGGGAGCGAGCTTGCTCGCGAAGGCGTCCGTCCTGAAAACCTGAGTCTTCAATCAATAATGCATTCGCCCGAGCCCGCAAAATCTCCGCGGTGCTCCAGCCCGCATCACCGGCCTGCGCCCGCGTCAGCAAATCATCATCAACAAAGCGCTCATCCAGCGTCACCATGATTTCTCGGACCATGCCGCTGCCATCCGTCGGCACGGGCATAGCGGCTTCAGCGTCGATCACCTGCGCGTAGTGCAGAGCCCAGCGATAAAACAACAGCACCGAATGCTTCTGCGATTGCTCAAGCAACAGATGCAGCAGCGCCCGGGCGTTCTGCCGATCGCCGTTGTACTGGGCGATCAGGCAACTGGCCAACGCCAGGGTGTAGCAAATCGATGTGCCGTGATTGATTTGCACGGCAATATCCAGCGCCTGTCGCGCCGTGCGCCACGCTTGCTCGGGGAATCCTTGCAGCCACAGCACCCGAGCGAGCACGGTTAGCGAGGCGACGCTCTGGTCATATTGCACGCCAAAACCGTGGGTAAAGCGGTTGCGATGGCCGCTGTGCGCCATGCGTTCGATCACTTGCTCGGCATGAATGCGCGCCTGTGGCTGGTCGCCAGCGTAATGCAGGGCCAGCACCCGCAAGCGGTGCGTGCTCAGCGACAGCAGCGGGTCGCCGTGCAGGCCGAGGCGGTCGAACTGTTCGCTTTGCTCCAGCGCCATCCGGTAGTGCCCGCAACTGAGATTGACCGCCAGGTGCCCGGATATCGCGCGCAGTTGTCCGGCGACGTCAGCGTGTGCGTGGGCCAATTGGCGGGCGTCGACAAAAGCCTCGATGGTCTCGGATGTTCCGCCCCAAGTGTGATAATAGGCACTGCCCAAGGCCAGCTTCAGGGCGATTTTCAGGTGTGGGGAGGGTTCGCCGAGTTCATCCAGCAGGTGCAACGCCCGCCGCACGTAACCGCCGTACTCCTTGAGCAGCGACAACTCTTGCCACAGCGGCGCCGAGGCCGCGGTCAGCTGAATGGCCAGATCATCCGGCCCGGCTCTGTTCAGGCTCCACTCCAGCGCTGCGCGCAAATCTTCCAGACCTCGGGCGTAGCGCTCGATCCACAACGCAGTGGGGGTGTTTTCCCAGTGCGATTGCGCCTGATGCATCAGGGTCAGGCAGCGTTCGGCGTGGCGCTGGCGAGTCTCATCGAGTTCAGCCGCGACATCGAGTTTTTCCAGGGCATAGCGGCGGGTGGTGTCGAGCAGGCGATAGAACACCTCTTCATCACCGACCTCGACACTGAGCAGGGATTTGGCCACCAGTTGCGTGATCGAAGCGAACACCGCAGCGGGGTCGATCTGCTGTCCGACGATGACGGCCGCCGCCGACTCCAGGGTAAACCCGCCGCGAAACACACCGAGTCGGCGCAAGCAGGTTTGCTCGCAGCGATCGAGCAGGTTGAAACTCCAGTCCAGCGTGGCACGCAAAGTCAGGTGGCGCTCGGCGCTACTCTGGTCACCCGCTGCCAAGGGTGGCAAGCGGCCCTGCAACTGCGTCAGCAAGCCATCCAGCCCCAGTTCAGCGACTTGCGCCGCCGCCAGTTCCAGCGCCAGTGGAATACCGTCCAGTCGGTGGCAAATCTCGATGGCTTGCGGCAACTGCGCATCGCTTAATTCAAAGCTTTCCTGCGCGGCCATTGCCCGTTCGACAAACAGCTGCAACGCCGAGAAGCCCAGCGCCTCGGCCCGATCCAGTTCGACTGGCAACGGTGGGTAATCGAGGGATTCCAGGCGTTGCACAAACTCGCCTTCCGCTCGCAGGCTTTCGCGGCTGGTGGCGAGAATATGCACCTGCGCCGCGCCGCGCAGAATGCTCTCACTGAGCGCTGCGACGGCATCGATCAGGTGCTCGCAGTTATCGAGCACCAGCAGCATCTGGCGCTGGCGCAAGCCATTGACCAGACACACCAGTGGATCGCCGTCGAGCAGCGACAGTTCGAGCAGGGCCGCCAGGTGCGAGCAAATCAGCTGTGGGTCGTTGAGCGGCGCCAGATCCACCAGGCGAATACCGTCGCGGTAATGCCCGATCAACTGTTCAGCCACGCGCAAGGCCACCGTGGTTTTACCGATGCCACCGGGGCCGACCAAGGTGATGCAGCGCCGGCGCGGCAACTGCGTCATCAACCGTTCGACCAGCGGCTGACGGCCAATCATTCGCGTGCGCCGCAGAGGCAGATTGTGCCGCCCGCCGGTCGCTGCTCGATAGACTCGTGCAGGATCGGCGCAACAAAACTATAGCCGCGTTGCGCCACGGTCACGATAAAGCGCTGGCCAGCCTGACCGTCGCCCAAGGCTTTGCGCAGCGCTGCCATGTGCACTCGCAGGTTGATGTCTTCGACGACGCTGTCCGGCCAGACTTCGGCCATCAATTGCTGCTTGCTCACCACCTCGCCGGCGTGGCTCAGCAGAATCAGGAGAATGTCCATCGCTCGCCGACCCAGGCGCAACGGCTGATCGCCCTCGAGCACCAGTCGTTGCCCGGGATGAATCCGATAGGGGCCGAAACCGAGGGCCTGATTCGGGGGAAGGCTCAACAACTCACTCCTGCGGTGCTGCGACGGACAGAGCGAAACAGGGCCGGGCGCGAACGCAGGCCGCCTATTTCGATGTGTCCGGGCATAATCCTCAGGTTTTGCGATCAGTGCAACGGGTGGTGCAGGGGCAGAGGTCAAAACAGAGCGGGGGATGAGCGGTGGCTTTTGTGTTGACCCATGATCTGGCAGCGCCAGGCGAACGGGTTGATGCCTTCGCTGCGGGTGAACATATGGCAGAAATGCGCCTGATCGCAGAAGCCGCACTCCAGGCTGATTTGCGTCAGGCTCAGGCCGGTGTGCTGGATCAGCAGTTTGGCGCGGGCGATGCGCTGGGTGCGGATCCAGTCTTGCGGCGAGAGCCCGGTGCTGCACTTGAATGCCCGGGAGAAGTGGCTGCGTGACAGTGAACAGGCGCGGGCCAGTTCGGTCACTTCCAGACTTTCGCCGAGGCGTTCGAGAATGAGTTGTTTGATTTTTCGTTCGCGCTGCGGGCTAAGGCCGCCGATCCCGCTTTTGCGCGGTTCGCAGGCAGGGACGAGGGCGACGTTGGGTTGTAGTTGAGCCATGGCCAGAGTCCGTGTCGGTGGGAAAGCACGGTCAACGCGTTCCCTCATTCAAAAAACAGCGCTGCGCAGATGGATCGATTGTTGGATGCAGCGCTGCGTCTTGCGAGTTAATCGTTGTTAATTTCGTTCTGGCCTGACGTCCTCCGGCCCATTCATCGAGTAAAGTGCTTAGCACTTGCGTGTGGCTGGCCATAGAAGGAAACCGAGCCGATGAACCGTAACGATCTGCGTCGCGTCGACATGAACTTGCTGGTGATTTTCGAAGCGCTGATGTTCGAAAAGAACCTGACCCGCGTCGCCGAAAAACTGTTCATGGGCCAACCTGCGGTGAGTGCCGCGCTGGGGCGTCTGCGTGATCTGTTCGATGATCCGTTGCTGTTGCGCAACGGTCGCGGCATGGAACCGACCGCCCGCGCGCTGGCAATTCTCAAGGAGTTGCAACCGGCGATGGATGTGATTTCCGGGGCCGTCAGTCGCGCCAAGGAGTTTGACCCGGCGAGCAGTTGCGACGTGTTCCGCATCGGTCTGTCGGACGATGCCGAGTTCGGTCTGTTTCCACCGCTGCTGCGCCAGTTGCAGCAAGAGGCACCGGGCATTGTCGTGGTGGTGCGGCGTGCCAACTATCTGCTGATGCCGGCATTGCTGGCCTCCGGGGAAATCTCCGTCGGTGTCAGCTACACCACGGATCTGCCCGCCAACGCCAAACGCAAGAAACTGCGCGACATTCCCTGCAAAGTCCTGCGCGGCGATACCCGCGAAGGGCCGCTGACACTCGACGAATACTGCGAGCGTCCGCATGCGATGGTGTCGTTCTCTGGTGACTTGAGCGGCAACATCGACCTTGACCTGGCCAAGCTGGGCCGTTCGCGCCGCGTGGTGCTCGGCGTACCGCAATTCAGCGGCTTGCGCGCCTTGCTCGCCGGCACAGAAATGATCGCCACGGTGCCGGATTACGCCGCGTGTGCATTGGTCGAAGGTTGTGGCTTGCGAGCAGAAGACCCACCGTTCCCGATTGATGCCGCGCAGTTGTCGATGGCCTGGAGCGGCGTGCACGACAACGACCCGGCCGAGAAATGGCTCAGAGCGCAGATCAGCCAGTTCATGTCGGCATCGCTGGATATCCCTCCGCTTTAACGCTGCCGACTCACGTCGAAACTCCCACAGGGGGCTTCAGTGTCCTTGAGATTTGGTTCAAGCGACTAACTGAGCACACCCATCCAATTTTCTCCCGCCCGGCATTGGCATTATTCAGGCCAATGACATTTCAAGGGTCGGGCCATGAACGCTGCACATTGCGATGAACGGGCGTACGACATCGGTTTGCTGTTCCTGCGGGTCAGCGGCGGGTTGTTTCTGCTGTGCGTGCACGGCATGCCCAAATTGCTCGACTTCAGTGCGCAACTGCAACTGATTGAAGACCCGTTCCACCTCGGTGCCCACCTCACATTGCTCCTGGCAATCTTCGCCGAAGTCCTCTGTCCGCTAATGATCGTCGCCGGGGTGCTGGCGCGATTGGCCTGCTTGCCTATTCTCTTTGTGCTGCTGGTGGCGCTGCT
This sequence comes from Pseudomonas sp. NPDC098747, assembly GCF_044760045.1. NCBI lineage: Bacteria > Pseudomonadati > Pseudomonadota > Gammaproteobacteria > Pseudomonadales > Pseudomonadaceae > Pseudomonas > Pseudomonas sp. NPDC098747. The sequence continues at coordinate 22,856 of NZ_JBIWAL010000029.1, forward strand.
GCTTGTGCATCCGCAATGGACTGTGGCCGAAGGGCAGTTCGGCTGGCTGCTGTTGATCCTCTTTACCACTGTATTCATCGCCGGGCCGGGACGGCTGGCGCTCAATGTGCGTCTGCCCGGAGTGCTGCGTTATGCCTGATACCCCTATTCAGAAAGCCGTCGGGAGCGATGAGATTGTCACGCTGATCGTCAAGCACCGGGTCAAGGCCGGTTTCGAAAAACCCTATGAGGCCTGGCTGCGCAATATCGTCAGTGTGGCGGGGCGCAGTGATGGGCATTTGGGCGTCGATGTGATGCGCAGTAAACATGGCGGGCTCGACCTGTTCACCTGCGTGCTGCGGTTTTGCTCGACCGAGGCGATGCAGCGCTGGCTCGATTCCGAGCAACGTCAGGCATTGATTGACGAAGCCGCGCCAATGCTGGCCGATGGCGACCAGACCGAAATCGCCCCGATCAACGAATTCTGGTTCGCCCCGCTGGCCGATGCCGCCTCGCCGCCGCCGCGCTGGAAGCAAGCGGTGATCACGCTGTTGGTGATTCTGCCGCACACCTTGCTGGTGCCGCTGATCTGGGGGCCGCTGCTCGGGCTGCATCCCATTCTTTCCAACTACGTGGTCGCCACGTTCCTGATCACTCTGACCATCGTGCTGTCGGTGGTGTACGTGTTCATGCCCCGCGTGACCCGTCTGTTCGCGCCTTGGCTGGAAGCCAGTCAGGCCCATGCTCACGTCGAACCCACCGAACACCCGTCACGCTGAACCCCATTCAATTTTTGTCGAAGGAACTGCGATGAGCGCCGATCTGATTCTGTTCAATGGCCAATTTCATACCGTAGACCGCAGCAAGCCGCTGGCCAGCGCGGTGGCGATCCAGGACGGCCGTTTTGTGGTCGTCGGTAACGACACGCAAGCCATGGCCCTGCGCGGTCCGGGCACGCAAGTGGTCGATCTGCACGGGCGCTGCGTCATTCCCGGTCTCAACGACTCACACTTGCACCTGATCCGTGGCGGTTTGAACTACAACCTCGAACTGCGCTGGGAAGGTGTGCCGTCGCTGGCCGACGCCTTACGCATGCTCAAGGAACAAGCCGACCGCACGCCAACCCCGCAATGGGTGCGCGTGGTCGGGGGCTGGAACGAATTCCAGTTCGCCGAAAAACGCATGCCGACCCTCGAAGAAATCAACCTGGCCGCGCCAGATGCGCCGGTGTTCATCCTGCACCTGTACGATCGCGCGCTGCTCAACCGCGCCGCATTGCGCGTGGCCGGGTACACCCGCGACACGCCGAACCCGCCGGGTGGTGAGATCGTCCGCGATGCCAACGGCAACCCGACCGGCATGCTGGTGGCAAAACCGAACGCGATGATTCTGTACTCGACGCTGGCCAAGGGGCCGAAGTTGCCGCTGGAATATCAGGTCAACTCGACGCGTCAGTTCATGCGCGAACTCAATCGCCTCGGCCTGACCAGTGCGATCGATGCCGGTGGCGGTTTCCAGAATTATCCGGACGATTATCAGGTGATCGAACAACTGGCCAAAGATGACCAGTTGACCGTGCGCATCGCCTACAACCTGTTCACCCAGAAGCCGAAAGAAGAACTGACCGATTTCCAGAACTGGACCGGCAGCGTCAAATTGCATCAGGGCGACGACTTCCTGCGCCACAACGGCGCCGGCGAAATGCTGGTGTTCTCGGCGGCGGACTTCGAGGACTTCCTCGAACCCCGTCCAGAGTTGCCGCAGACCATGGAGCAAGAGCTGGAGCCGGTGGTGCGCCACCTCGTCGAGCAGCGCTGGCCGTTCCGTTTGCACGCCACTTACAACGAATCCATCAGCCGCATGCTCGACGTGTTCGAGAAGGTCAACCGTGACATTCCGTTCAACGGTTTGCCGTGGTTCTTCGATCACGCCGAAACCATCACCCCGCAGAACATCGAACGGGTCAAAGCGCTGGGCGGCGGTATCGCGATTCAGGATCGCATGGCGTTCCAGGGCGAGTACTTCGTCGACCGTTACGGTGCGAAAGCCGCCGAAGCCACGCCACCGATCAAGCGCATGCTTGCCGAAGGCGTACCGGTCGGCGCCGGCACCGACGCCACGCGGGTGTCCAGCTACAACCCGTGGACCTCGCTGTACTGGATGGTCAGCGGGCGCACCGTCGGCGGGCTGGCGTTGTACGAGGAAGGTTTGCCACGCACCACCGCGCTGGAATTGTTCACCCATGGCAGCGCCTGGTTCTCCTCCGAGCAGGGCAAAAAAGGCCAGATCAAGGTCGGGCAACTGGCAGATCTGGCAGCGTTGAGCGCGGACTTCTTCCATGTCGAAGAAGAAGCCATCAAGTGGATCGAGTCGGTGCTGACCGTGGTCGGCGGCAAGATTGTCTACGCCGCCGGCGACTTCCAGGACCTCGGCCCAGCCAGCGTGCCGGTGCTGCCGGACTGGTCGCCAGTGGTCAAAGTCCCCGGCCACTGGCGGCAGAATTCGCCGTTGCAGGCGCAAGTGCACCAGTGCAGCGGACCGTGTGGCGTGCATTCGCACAGCCATGAAAAAGCGCGTTTGTCGAATGCGCCGGTCAGCGATTTCGCTGGTTTCTGGGGCGCGTTCGGCTGTTCCTGCTTCGCCTTCTGATTTCTTTCAAAAGCGCCGGCCACGCGGTCGGCGCTTCACGCAACATCCATCCGTCCATCCAGGAGTTTCCCCATGAGCGTTCCTTACACACGTTTGAACAAAGACGATGCGGTTGTGCTGTTGGTCGATCACCAGACCGGCCTGATCTCGCTGGTGCAGGATTTCTCGCCGAACGAGTTCAAGAACAACGTGCTGGCGCTGGGCGACATCGCCAAGTTCTTCAAACTGCCGACCATCCTCACCACCAGCTTCGACGCAGGTCCCAACGGCCCCATCGTGCCGGAGCTGCTGGAGCAATTTCCGGACGCGCCGTTCATTCAGCGTCCAGGCCAGATCAATGCCTGGGACAACGAAGACTTCGTCAAAGCGATCAAGGCAACCGGTCGCAAGCAGTTGATCATTGCCGGTGTGGTAACCGACGTATGCGTGGCGTTCCCGACGCTGTCGGCCCTCGCTGAAGGGTTTGAAGTGTTCGTGGTGACCGACTCTTCCGGCACGTTCAACACCACCGTGCAGCAAGCGGCGTGGGCGCGGATGTCGGCGGCCGGTGCGCAACTGATGAACTGGTTCTCGGTGGCGTGCGAGCTGCAAGGTGACTGGCGCAACGACATGGAAGGCCTGGCGAATCTGCTGTCGAACCGTCTGCCGAACTATCGCAACCTGATCAACAGCTACACCAAGTTCACCGCCCAGTAATCGGCAGAGCTGAAAAGCCCCTCACCCTAACCCTCTCCCGGAGGGAGAGGGGACTGATCGAGGTGTATTTTCGAGTTATACCGACCTGAAAGTTCTGAGTCGAACTCAGGTTTTGAAAATCATCAAGATCGGCTCCCTTTCCCCCTCGCCCTTAGGGGAGAGAGGGCTGGCCGGGGTGTTTGTGCGAGTTACACCGACCTGAAAATTCTGAATCGAACTCAAGTCTTGAAAAGCACAAAAATCGGCTCCCTTTCCCCCCTCGCCCCCTTGGGGGAGAGGGCTGGGGTGAGGGGGTAAGATCTTCAGCTGGAAAAACCATTCGGAACTGCACACATCACCGCTTCTGCAACCACCCCAAAAACCCACCTTTCCTCACCGCCACCGGTTTAGCCATCAACGCGAGTCGACTGTTCTGCTCCCGCACCGCCTGCAACTTGTTCAACGCCCGACCCACCTCAGCGCGCTGCTCCATGCATTCGCGCGTGAGCGTCTTGTCGAGGCGGTAGATGATGCTCGACGTCAGCGCCGTAAACGTCGCCTGCGACGGTGTGTCCGCCAGAATGCTTTGCTCACCCATTACTTCACTCGGCCCCATCCGCCCAGCTTCAGTCTGGTCGGCGCCATCCGGCACCGTCGCACTGACCACGCCAGTAGCAATCACAAACAGACTGTCCGGCACTTCATTCAGATCCAGCACCACTTGGCCGGCGCTGTACTGCTGCGCGACCATCGATTCTGCCAGTCGGTCGCGTTCATCAGGACTCAGCGAACGGAAGATCTTCACTTCATCGAGCAATGCGCGGGCGCGGGTCGAAGGTTCGATCACACCGTCGGGGTGCCGCGAAATCCCGGCCGCTTCGAGATGCCGATGAGCCAGGTCGAACAGTTGATTACGCACTTCGCTTTTCTTGCTCAGGTCGGCGATAAAACCGCTGGCCACGTATTCGGACATTTCGTCGCCGGCTTCTTTCAACACCACTTTTGGTGCCGGCGACAACAGCAAACTGCTGCTGCCTTGCAGCGTGCGGTCGAGGGCATCCAACACGCGCCGCGGGCGGATGTGGTTGGGCACTTTGATGCTGATCGACACGCCGTGCATGTTGTTCGGGCGACTGAGGTTGACGATCTTGGCCTTGGCCGCCACCGAGTTCGGCACCACGGCCATGGTCCCGGCGCTGGTCAGCAGGTGCGTAGCGCGCCAGTCGATGTCGAGCACTTTGCCTTCGACGCCGTCGATCACCACGAAGTCGTCGACTTGATAGGGTTTTGTGGTGTTGAGCACGATCCCGGAGAACACATCAGCCAAGGTACTCTGCAGCGCCAGACCAACGACGATGGCGACCACGCCGGACGTTGCGAGCAAACCTTTGACCGGCAACTCCAGCACGTAACCGGCAGCGGCGACAATGGCGATCAGAAACACCAGCGCACCGATCACGTCCTGCAACAAGCGACCGCTGTGACCGATGCGGCGCATCAGCACCAGGCCGATCACTTCCGTCAGCACCCGCGCGGCATACAGCCACCAGACAATGCCCAACGCCGTCGCACCCAGTTGCGCGACCCGATCATCGACGAACAACGGCGCCTGCAAAGGGCTGACACCGGCATTGATGACCAGCGCGGTAAACGCCAGAAACAGCGCCAGCCGCACACCTACCCGTGGCGCACGATGCGTAAATGGCGTGAAGTGCCACAACACCGCGTCAACCACCAGCAGCAGGGCACTCCAGGACAGCAGGTGGGCGAAGAGGAAGGACATTGGGCATTCTCCGAGTTGGATGGGGTTGGTTCAACACCGTGAACACAGATTAATAGGGTGCTGTGAAGTGAAAAAGCGGCTATAAAGCGTTTAACTGTCCACCAGAGAGTGACAATGAATCCGTTCGAAGACATGCGTATTTTTTGCCAGGTCATGGACTCCGGCAGCTTCACGGCGGCGGCCGATCAGTTGGGCCTGTCCAAACAATTCGTCAGTCGCCGCTTGATGCAGCTCGAAGAGCGTCTCTGCGTGCGTTTGCTTAATCGCTCGACCCGGCGCCTCGACGTCACGCCGCTGGGCCAGAGCTATTACGAATCGGCATTGCGCCTGCTGGGCGAAGTCGAACAGGTCGAACAAGGCATCGCCGGGCAGACCGCCGAGCCTCGCGGCACGATTCGCCTGAGCGCGCCGCTGTCATTTGCCGTGGCGCACCTCGGCTGTTTGCTGCCGGTGTTTTTGCAGCGCTACCGCGAGGTCACGGTGGAAGTGGATTTGAGCGACCGCCCGGTGGATCTGCTCGGTGAAGGCTACGACCTGGCGCTGCGCATTGGTGTGCTGGAAGACTCGACCCTGATTGCCCGCCGCATCGCCAGCATCGAGCGGGTGTACTGCGCCAGCCCTGCGTATCTGGCCGAACGCGGCACACCGCTGAAACCGGAAGATCTGCTCGGGCATGACTGTTTGCCTTATGGGCACGGACGCTCGGTGCAGTGGCGGTTCGACGCGGGCCCGGGCAAGCCGACGCTGGTGAATGTCACCGGGCGCATGCGCGTCAACAACGGCGAGTTGCTGCGGGATGCGGCAGTACAGGGGATGGGGATTACCTATCTGCCGACGTTTATTGTCGGCGCGGCCCTGAAGGAGGGGCGACTGGTGCCGCTGCTGGATGATCTGCGCCCAGAGCCGCTGACCTTGTCGGCGGTGTATCCGCAGCACCGCCAGGCTTCACGTCCGGTGCAGGCGCTGGTCGAGTTCCTGCGTGAAAGTCTGAATCAGAGCCACGTCGCCCTTTAATCCTCCACGCAAATCAAATGAAGGAGTGATGTTGACTGAGGCATTCCAGCAGGCAACTCGGATCCTGTATTTCGTCATTTGCCCCGCGGGCCTTTACTAGATAGCCGATTGCGCAAAGAAACTCTTCGTTATCCTCGTCCGAGAGTACTTGAGACAGGTATTCGCTGATGGCTTCGTCACTGTCCAACAGCGCTGCCATGTCGAAACTCGTCAAAGTCTGGCTCATGGTTAAACTTCCTTTGCCATTTTTTGTGCGCGTCGGATGGGGCTTTGTGATGTGTGTTCGACTGTATCCAAGTTGATACGAATGAGAAGTCGGCCAAATCCGTTATCGAACTCGAACCATCTTCAGGGTATGTAGGCAGCAAGCCCAAAACGTGTAGGAGCTGCCGAAGGCTGCGATCTTTTGATCTAGCTATTGAAAGGCAAAATCAGAAGAGCGCAGCCTTCGGCAGCTCCTTGTATGTTGGCTTACAAGATTGCAACAAACTGTTTTGCCGCCCTGATCTAGACTCATGGCCGCTCAATCATGAGCATCGTCTGGAGTGCGCCATGGAAGTGCCAAACAATAAAACCGCCATCGAAAGCAATCGACAGGCGTGGAACGACTCCGCTCGCCATCACCAGGAGTCGCCTGACTGGCAGGCATTGCTCAGTGAAGTCGCGCAGGCGGATTTCTCCTGCATCGATGACACCTTGCAGGGTGTGCTGGCGCAGGTTGGTGTCGACGGTAAAGAGGTGATTCAACTGGGCTGCAACAACGGCCGCGAGAGCCTGTCGCTGTTTGCCCTCGGTGCGCGGCACGTGGTCGGCGTCGACCAGTCCAGTGCCTTTCTCGAACAGGCCCGCGTGCTGAACAGTCGTTCAGCGCACAACGCCGAATTCATCGAAGCCGATGTCCATCACCTGCCGCCAGCGTTGCATAACCGCTTCGACGTCGCGCTGATCACCATCGGCGTGCTGAACTGGATGCCCGACATCGGCGAATTCTTTCGCCACGTCGCGCAGGTGCTGAAACCGGGCGGACAACTGGTGATCTACGAAACCCATCCGTTTCTGGAAATGGTCGATCCTGACGCAACAGATCCGTATCGCCTCGCCAGTTCGTACTTCCGCGCCGAGCCATTCGTGCAGGAAGAGCCGATTGTTTATGTCGGCAAGGTTGAACAGCAGGCAGCCAAGTCCTACTGGTTCGTGCACAACCTCGGCGCGATCTTCAGTGGCGTCATCGGCGCAGGGCTGAACATCGCGCACTTCAAGGAATATGCGCATTCGAATCGGGAAGAGTTGTACGACCAATACCTGAACCAGCAAGCGCAGTTGCCGATGTGTTTCACCCTGGTTGCAAGCAGGAATTGACTCTATCGCTGTCTTTGGCCCCTTCGCGAGCAAGCTCGCTCCCACAATGGATTTGTATATGCCACAGATCTAATGTGGGAGCGAGCTTGCTCGCGAAGGCGGCCGAATAGACGCCGCACATTTCGAGTTTGACTAAGCCTGCGCCGCCGCCGTCACCACCGGTCTATCCGGCTTGCGCAAAGCCTCCAGTCTTGAGCCGCTGTAGTGTGTTTCGCGGAAGAAACGCCAGTGCCCGAACAGGTCGTAAACATGCGTGATACGCCCCTGTTCCTGATAGCCCAAACGCATATGCATCTTCAGGGCCTGTACATTGGCGTTGTCGCAGATATCCACCACTTTTTTGAAGCCTCGGGCAGCCATGACTTGCCAAAGCGCAACCTGTGCATCGACGGTCAAGCTACTGCCGAAGTACTGCCGGGTAATTTCGGCACCGAACTGAAAGTATTCACCGGGCTTGACCGGGAACGTGCAGCGGTAGAAGTGGCGGTCGTAATAGTCGCGAGTGCTGGCCCAGACGAACCCGACGGTGTGATCGTCCTGGTCCAGGTGCATGTGCCCCGTATGCCCTTCGGCGGCTAACTCGGCCATGGTCTGCACGCGGTCACCAAAGTACTTGCTGAATGCCTTGGCGTTATCCTCGGTGATGTCGACTCTGCGCAAACCTTCACAGGGGCGCAGATTGTGTGGGGCAATGGGAGTGACCAGATCGCGCTCCAACCACAGCAATTCACGGTGAGCGAATACGTAACGTTTCCCCAACGCGCCAAGGGTGCGGCGCAGGCCTTTTTCTCTGATGCGCAGAAGCAGTTTTTCGATGACTTTCATGATGCCCTCCGAGGCGCTAGCCCAGGTGTGGTGGATGGTGTTGCCGGTTGAGTTTCGGATGTGTTCGCCGCTGTCGAGTTGCCGGCACGCTGTGCGCGCCATTTTTGCAGGGACGGTTTGACGTGGTGCCAAAGGCGTAGCCCGAAGCCCAATAGCAAACCGCTCGGGCGCCACGAGTAGAAACTCCAGCGCCAGTGTTCCAGTTGCCCGGTCATGCGTTCGTGCAGTTGATGGCTGGAGTTCTCCAGGCTGACCCGCGACGCATCGATCCAGCGCCATTGCTCGTCCAGACCCCAGCGAATCCACTCATCCAGCAACACCCGGCCGCTGCCCAGATCCGCATGCTGCGGCAAGAACGCCAGGTTGTAGTCGTAGAGTCGACCGTGCTCCAGCAGACCCAGCCGATAGCTGATGCAGCGGCCATCCAGCTCCAGCGTCACGACGCGCACCAGCCCTTGGGCGGCGAGGGCGGTGAAGGCGCTTTCCATCCATTGACGACTGCGTTCGGTGGCGAAAATCCCGACGCCTTCGTCGCCTTTCCAGCTCACCGCTTCTACCTCGCGCAGCGCCTGCAACAGCGGACCCATGGAGGGGGCGTCAGGAGTGATCCGCCTCACCTGGGCGCCGCACGCGGCAATGCGTTTGCGCGCCCGGCGCAATTTGTAGCGCGGGTCGCCGGATACTTCCTGGTGGTCGGCATCGCTGATCAAGTGCACCGGCACTCGGCAACTCAGCCTGCGTTCACCCGTTGAGCTGTGGGCCATCCATTGCGCGAGCACGCTTTGCTCGCCGGTCGGTTCGGACAACTCGTTGAGTTGCAGCAGCGCGTGGGGTAGGCGTTGGCGGATCAGTTCCAAAGCCTTGCGCATGTTCTCGGCGTCGAGCCGCGACAGCAGTGCCAAGCGGTCAGCCATGGGATAACCCAAATGGTGCACGGTGCGAAAGCGCATGCCGGCAAAGCGCTCAAGGCCTGTGACCAGTGGCAGACACAGACACATTTCGTCCGCTTCCCAGCCCAGCAATACGTGCAGGCACTCACCCTCACGGAGCGCCTGTTCTGCCGCGATCAACCAGCCGAGGCTGTTGAACGGCGTGTGATCGGTCACCCGCAGGCGCAACGCTTCATGGGCAGATGCCGGAAAGTCGCTGGCACACAACGATGATCGCCATTCGAATCGCGTCATAGGCTCGGCCCCTGATGTAATGGCTGATGGACGGCTCATGACTCACTCCAGCTCAGGGCAAACAGGGTTTGTCCCGGCAGCTCGAAGCGCACGTGACCGTCCTGGCAGTTAAAGGGGGCTTCGCGGCTGCGACTGTCGGCGCCGAAGTAACGCAGTGCGCCTTTGCTAAGCGGACACACGACGCCGCTCAGGTCGACCCGCTGCAACCGCGTGCCTTTGTTCACACCCAGCAAACTGCGTTGCGCGTCGTTGGCCATCGCCAGCACGTCGACTTCAAAGGCGTCGTTGTCCAGTTGCAGTACGCGGTGAAGCCAGTGTTGCTGAATGAACTGCTGAGCCACGCCCACCGGTTTCAATTCAACGCGACCATTGTCCAGCACCCGCACCATGCCTTTGCCGTAGGGCGGCTCATCGGCTGCCTGAAACCAGTTGAGCATGGTCAGTAGCCCATCCTGAGACGCGTTGATCACCACCGAGGCCCACCACAGCGAGGTGTAATGGGTTTCCTGATCGTAGGGGCTCAGGGCCGAGCCGCTGGACAGATTGGTCTGGTCCAGCAGCAACGCTTTGCGTGGCTGACCTTTGGCGTCCAGCCCCACCAGGTCTGCGGCGCGGCGCACGCTGTCGCGGTAGACCCGGGTCGCCAGCAAGTCGCGAATCATCCATTCGTGCCAGGCCAGCGCATCGACCTGATCGGCGGATTCACTGAGCAGCCGCCGCGCCCAATCGATGCCGCGCTTGTCCGCCGCGTTTTCGGTGAACGGTCCATTGACCAAGCGTGAGCTGGCCGGCATCGCGATGCGCACGCCGGCCTTGGCGTTGGCCGGGTCGCTGCGCACCTGCCTCGCCATGCTGGTAAAAATCGCCTGATACTGCTCGTAGTTTGAATAGTTAAGGTTCGGCTCGTCAGCGAAGCCGATGTAATGCGTGCCTTTGCCATCCAAGGCGCGGGTGCCAGCGAGCCAGGCGTCGAGGCCGCTGTTGCTTTGCACGTCGGCGCGCAGGTCGGCCTGACGCCCGGTGCCGGCGAGCAGCGTGATGTCTTGGCGGATGCCGAAGCGGTTCTGATAGAGCTGACGGAAAGCGTCTTCGAAATGTGGGTTTTTTGCCATGACGTCAACGAAGCTGTAGTAACTCGCCGCGGTCGGTTTCAAGGCATCGAGTGCGGCATGACTGGCCGGCGGCGGCACGAGGTAAGGCAGTGCAATTCCCAGGTCCGGTGTGCGCCCGAGTACTTTGTTGTGCAGGGTCAGGCGCGTCTGCCCCGGTTCTGACTGCAAGGGTTTGAGCTGCTGCGGATTCTGCGCAAACAGATTCGCCGTGCCATCGAGCCAGAATGCTGCTTTACCGCTGCCTTGCAGACGCAGGCGCCAGATCTGCGGTTGTTCGCTGACGGGCAGCGCGACTTGATCGAACTGCCAATAGGCGCGATAGGGTTTCAATTTCAGAGCCAACGGCTGTCCGTCGCCATCCCGCTGCACTTGCAGGGCGCTGACGCCACCGTGGAATTTGCCTGCCAGCACCGCGTGTTCGCCCGGCGCTATTTTGAAATACAGCTCAGTGCCGTTACGGACTTCCGCGCTGAAATGCACCTTGGCCGGGGCAAACAACGCCACGGTTTTTTCGTCATGTTCGACCCGGTAGCTGCGAAAACTGTAGCCGGGAATCTCCAACTGATAACTCGCCGCACCGGGTGCCAGCGGCCAGCTCTGGCTGCCACGGGTTTCACTGGCCTTGATCAGCCGTTCGCCCTGCAGCTTGCCCTGACCGTCTAGCAGATACAGATGTTCTTCATTGGCGTCCGCCTGCCACGCCGGTACCCAGCTCACGGTCACGGTGTCCGCGCGATTGGCTTGCAGATACAAACTGCCGTCGCGGATATCGCCCCAGCGCATCGACGCCGCAAAAGCGTCCAGCGACAGGCCGAGACCGAGCAGCAGGGCCAGGCGCTTCATGCTGCCTTCCGGCGTTGCAACATCAGCCACATCGGGGTGATGTCGCTGGGCAAAATGATCAGAGTTTGCCAGAACGGCACGCCGCTCAAGCGGCAATAAAGCACCAGCATCGCAATCGTCACCGCCAGATAGGCAATCGACGAAGCCGCCGCTGCGCCGACGATGCCGTAAGTCGGGATCAGCACCAGGTTCAAAGCGAGGTTGAGCAGGGCACCCACGCCCATCAGCAGCGACACGGTCGCGGGTCGATTCTTGCCGATCAGGTCCAACCGCAAGATGCTCGCGTAGCACAGACCCAAAAGCCCCGGCAGCAAGGCGAGCAGTGCCGGATAGGCCGGTTGGTAGGCAACACCGAACAGGGTGATGATCAGCCACTCACCGATCACCGCCATGGTGATGCAGGCGCCCAACATCACTGTGGCAGTCAGGCGCAGCGCCAGCGGCGTGACCTTGTCCATGCCTTCGTCCTGTTGCAGCAGGCGTTTCATCAGTGGCGTTGTGACCGCTTCCGGAACGATCAGCAGCAGTTCGGCGGCCGCGCTGGCCATGGCGTAATGACCGAGTGCGGTGCTGCCGAGCAGGGCGCCGATGAATAGATAATCCGAGCGCAGGATGACTTGTTGGAACAGCAGATCCGGATGGCTGCGGGCACTGAAGCGCAGCAGTTCGTTCTGGCTCGCGCGATCCCATTGCAGTTGTGATGGCTGCGCGCGTTTGAGCCACATCCACCCCACCAGAACCACCAGACTGATGCCGGCCAGCCAACTGATCAGCGCCGCTTCGAGCGCCGCTTCCTTCCACATCCAGAACAGCGCGAGGAACAGCAACAACGGCGCCAGTGATTCGAGCAGACGCAGGACGTTGAACGCGACCACACCGCCAGAAGCGTTGTGCAATGTCAGCAGACCGCTTTTCAGTACGGTCAGTGGCACCGCCAGCAGCAACAGCCACGCCAGCAGACCGAGTTGCATCGTCACATCAAGTTCGCTGCCGAACTCTCGTGCCAACGCGACCACCAGCAAGGTCAGCAGCCCCGCCAGCAGACAGCCGAACACCAGCACCTGAGCGAGCAGCACACCCATCGGCCGCTGGTTGGCCGCTTGATAACCGACCGCCGAATTCAAGCCACCGCTGGTGGCCGCGCTGATCAGGTCCGGCAGGGTGCTGAGCAAGGCAAACAAGCCGCGCTCACTTGGGCCCAGAATCCGCGCCAGCAACACGTTGCGCATCAGGCGCAAGGCGATCATCGCCAGTTTGGTGCCCATGCTCAGCGCCAAATGCTTGAGGTAGTTGCCTCGGCTCATGTGCGTGCCCCGCGAAAGATCCGCAGCGAGAGCAATTCGGGACTGCGTGCGGTGCGTTGACTGACGCCGAAGCGCGGCAGGTTCAAAGGGTCGCCGGCCCCGCGATAGAGGCCGGTGGCGGTGCCAAGGGCAAACGGATAATCGTGATTGGCGACCTGCTCGCGGACGCGCTCATCGTTGTCGCCGTTGGGGTAGCAATACACCGGCAATGGCCGATTGCAGCCGTTGTGCAGGGCATCGCGACTGCGGCTGATTTCCTGCGGCAAGCGCACATCATCAAGCCCGGTAAGAATCGCGTGACTGGCGCCGTGTGGGCCGAAGCGCACCAGCCCCGAAGCTTCCATTGCGCGCACCTGATGCCAGTCCAGGGCCTGCGGCAGAGAATCTTGCGGGCACTCGTCGGTGAGCCGGTCGAGCACCTGCGGGTCGAGATCTTTCAGGCTTTGCAGATAATGCAAAAGGGCCAGACTGCGCCGCTGCACGTCAATGTCATCGACCAGCACCGGCAATGGCTTACCGATCGAGCGCAGGCATTCGATCAGATGCATCCGGGCTTTTTCGCCGTGGCTGTTCCACAGGGTTTCGCCCAGGCTTTCCCACCAGAACCGTTGACGACTGCCAATGAAATCGGTGGAGAGAAAAATACTCGCCGGCACCTGGTGTTTTTGCAGCAGCGGGAAGGCGTTGACGGCGTTGTCGCGCCAGCCGTCATCGAAGGTCAGCGCCACTTGCGGGCGCTCGGTGCGCAGTGAGTTGGGCTGAAGGATTTCCATCAGCGGCACGCAATCGAAATGCTTACGCAGCCACACCAGCAAATGTTCGAAGGCTTGGGGGCCGACGCACAGTTCATTGCGGTGCGGCAGGTTGGCTGCGCGGTCGTTGGCCAGCACCCGATGGAGCATCAGGATCACCCCGGCCCCGTGCAACTGGTTGCGGCCCATGGACGAGTTGAGATAGAGCCAGCCACTGGTGCGTTTTAGTAGTTGTTTGATCGCCATGGCCTTGGTCCTTTTAACGGTTCTGTTCAGGGTTCCACAGTGCGTACCGCTGACCGCGCAGGAACTGCCACAGGCCAAGGCTCATGCCGGCCAGTGTCACCAGCAGGAAAGCCGCGAAGCGGAACGGTTTGGGTAAACGGTGTTGCGAATCCAGCAGGCCGACGATCGCAATCGTGTAGCCAATCAGTTGCGTGATCAGGCTCAGGCGATAGAAACCGTGTTCGCTCCACAGCCAGAAATTGCTCAGCAGCAATGGCAGCAACAGCACCGGGGCGAGGCGGCGGATCAGTTTGTGGCTGATCAGGGCAATCGAATACAGGCCGTGCTTGAACGGATTGAGCAACTCGCTGCGCTGCGCCAGGCTCTGCAAACCGCCCACGGTGACGCGCTGACGCCGGCGGAATTGCTTGCCCGCCTCATCGACGCCATGGTCGATCACTTGTGCCTCGGGCACGTAGACGATGCGTTTGCGCGCCATCGGTGCGCAGGTGCTGATAAAGAAATCGTCGTTTACTTCCGCTGGCACGTTCTGGAACAACTCGCGGCGCAGGGCGAGCAAAGCGCCATCGGCCGAGACCATGCAACCGGTGCGATTTTCCATGCGGCGCAACCAGCCTTCGTAGTGCCGATACAGGCTGTCACCGATGCTCAAACCACCACCGGTCACCGGGATGACCATGTGCCCGGCACACGCACCGACCTGCGGATCGCTCAGCGGCGCGAGCAAGTGGCCGAGGGTATCGAGTGACCATTGGTTGTCGGCATCGGTGAACACCAGAATGTCGCCGGTACTCAGCGCTGCGCCGGCATTCAGCGTAGCGGCTTTGCCCTGCCGGGGCAGGTCGAGCACGGTGATGCGCGGATCGATGATCTTGTGTGCGCACGCCACGGTGTCATCCGTCGAGCCATCGCTGGCGAGGATGATCTGCAACATCGCAGGCTGATAGTCCTGAGCCAGCAGCGTGCGCAACTTGTGTTCGATGTGCCGCGCTTCGTTGTGCGCAGCAATCACGATGCTGATATTCAGTGGCGGTGCCTTGGCATGGCGCCAGGCCGGGAACAGCGGCGCCAACAGGGTCAGCAGCAGCGGATAGCCGACGTAGGCGTACACCGGCAGCAGCAGGCATATCCAGAAAATGAATTCAGCCACGGGCAGGCCTCCTGGCGTTCCAATGACACAGACTGAGAATAAATGCCGCACTGGCCAGATGCAGGCGTAACCAGTGCAGGCCCCAGAGTTGCAAGGTCAGGCGGACGTTGCGGTGCTTGATGCTCTGCCGCACGCTGAGCACCAGACTCGGCAGCAGGGTCAGCACCAGCATGATCCCCGCGAGCTGCGCGAAGCCGACAAGCAGCGCAAGAATCGCCAGAAAATCGAGGACCCAGACCAGCAGCGACAGCAGCGGAAAACGCAGCAGACGCAGACTCGCGCCATGGGTGCGCAGCAACTGTAAGTGACTGCTCTGACGCCACAGCTCCTTGCCCATCCATTCACGCCAGTTCATCTCGTAGCCCCAATGCAGAGCGATGCTTTTATTCACCGAAAGCAGTCGCGCGCCCTGTTTGCTCAGGCGCAGGGTGTATTCCTTGTCCTCACCGGTGCGCAGGGTTTCGTTGAAACCGCCGACGTCGTCGAACCAGCGCTTGCGCATCAACAGGTTGGCGCTGGGCAGCCAGTCCACGGTTCGGGTAGCGTGATTTGTCGGGCGCAGCATCCGGCGTTGCCATGCGCTCGCATACCACGGTGCGGCGGCGGGTGTGTGCAGGTCCAGGCCGAAGATGTCTCCCTGAGCGTGCGTTTCGAGGGCGAACAATTGGCTCAGCCACTCCTCGGGCATTTCGATGTCGGCATCGATGAACGCCAGCCATTCACCGCTGGCGACGCTTGCGCCACGATTGCGCAGGGCGCCGATCAGCAGGCCGGGCATGAGCAGAACCTGCGCGCCGAATGCGCGGGCTATCTGTGGGCCGTCATCGCTGGAGCCGTTGTCGACCACGATCAGCTCGCAGTCGATACCGGCTGCATTCGCGGCTTTCTGGGCAGCCAACAAAGTGCGGCCAATGTGCCGCGCTTCGTTGAACATCGGGATGACGACGCTGACACGGCTCATGCCTTGGCCTCCGTCAGCGGCGCTTGTTCAGCCTTCAGACGCAGGACACAGGTCAGCGCGAGCATGATCCACAGGTATTTCAGATTCGGCGCGCTGAGGAACATCAAAAACAAGATCAGTGACAGAAAACTCATCCCCAGGTGAGTGATCAGGTCCGCTTGCTGCCACTCTCGCCGCTGCAACCACGCCCGTCGTGCGCGGATCAGGTTGTAAAAACCCTGCACGAGCATGCCGACAAACAGCAGGCCGGCGGGAATCCCCAATTCGCTGAAAATCTCCAGATAAGTGTTGTGCGCCCGACGGTACAGATCGCCGATCTTGCGGTTGGCCGAGAACGCCTTGGCGTAACCGGTAGTCGCGTAGTGCAACGGGAAGGTCCCGGGGCCGGAGCCGAGCAGCGGATGCTCGCGGATGATCTGGCTGCCGACGACAATGTAGGAGGCGCGACGGCCAAGAGATTCATCCTGAGCCTTGGCCCCGGCGCTCAAGATACTCAGCGACTGGATGCGTGCCAGATAACCGGCAGGCATCGCATAAATCGCCAATGGCAGCACGATGGCGGCACCGAGCATGGCAAATCCGAAATGCCGGGGACGGATGCGGGTGAGGTGTTGGCGGTAATGCCAGACACCGATCGCCAGACTCAAGGCCAGTACCACCAAGCCTGAGCGCGACTCCGTTTTGGTCATGCCGCCGAGCAGCAAAAGGCAGCAGCCAGCCCAGAACAAACGGTGCAGCAGGTTCGGGCTGCGAATCACCAGCAGCAGGCCCAGCGGCACGGCGAAGGCGATCAGCAGAGCAAAGGCATTCGGGTCATCGAGCAGGCCGGCGGCGCGGCCCTTGTCCTGGAATTTGCTGGAAAACATCGCCATCGCGCAGGTGGCGCTGACGCTGAGTGTCACCAGTCGGGCGAACAGACCGAGGTTCAGCTCGCGGCCGACCAACAAGGTGATCACGAACAGAATCAGGCCCACGCTCAGTTCACGCAGATGACTCTGTGACATGCCCAGGTTGTCGGTGGCGAGCAGGCTCAGCAGGTACAGCGCCATGAAACCGATCAGGTAGCGCCACAGATTGCTGCGCAGGCGCTGCGATGGAAGCTGATGCAATGCCAGTTGCAACATCAGGATCAGCGCCAGCGAAGCACCGAGGAACTTGCTCCCGGAAAACAAGCTGTCCTTGAAGAATCCTTCGAACGGCACCAGCGCGGCAATGCCAAGCAGGCCCCAGGACGGTTTGCGGTACAGCACCGCGACGCCGACCAGACCGAGCACGGCACCCGGCGCCAGATAGGGATAAGGACTGACCAGCAGAGCCATGCAGACCAGTGCGAGCAGACTGACGATCGAGAGCGGGAAAATCATGCGCGTGCCTCCCGTGCGGTGCGGATGTACAGCTGCGACCAGTGTTCGGCAAGCGCCTTGAGGTCATAGCGATCCTTTTGCGTGCGTTTCGCGTTGTCGCGCAGGTGCCGGGCCAGGTCCGGTTGCATCAGCAACGTATCGAGCTGGCGGGCGAGCGCGGCGCTGTCGGTGGGCGCGGCTAGCAGGCCGTTATGCCGATCTTCCAGCACATCGGGAATCCCGCCGACCGCGAAGGCCACCACGGGCACCCCGGCCTGCATCGCTTCGAGCAAAATCATCGGCGTGCCCTCGGTGCGCGAGCTGATCACCAGCGCATCGAGTTGCTGCCACCAACGGTGCATGTCGGTCTGGTAACCCGGCAGACGAATACGCTGCTGCAAACCGGCGGCATCGATGCGCGCCTGCAACACGTCGTGTTCCGAGCCGTCGCCGAGCATCACCGCGTCCAGTTGCGGGTGTTGCAGGCACAGCGCAATCAGCGCGTCGAGAAACAGATCCGGGCCTTTCTCGCTGCT
The DNA here is from genome assembly GCF_044760045.1 of Pseudomonas sp. NPDC098747. Classification (NCBI taxonomy): domain Bacteria; kingdom Pseudomonadati; phylum Pseudomonadota; class Gammaproteobacteria; order Pseudomonadales; family Pseudomonadaceae; genus Pseudomonas; species Pseudomonas sp. NPDC098747. The sequence continues at coordinate 40,571 of NZ_JBIWAL010000029.1, forward strand.
CAGACGCCCGACGTAACCGGCGAGCCAGCGCTGGCGATCAGCATTCGGAATCATCTCGGCGTGAGCCGGCAAACCGTTGGGGATCACTTGCAGCTTGTCTGCACGCACGCTGGCCTGACGGTGAATGGCCGCGATGCTTTCAGCCACACACACCACCCGATCCACCGAAGCGGTGCGGCACAGTTGCAGGCTCAGCCAGGTGTAGAACTTCTGCTTGCGGCTGCGCGGGGTGAAACCGTGCTGGGTGATGACCAGCGGCAGGCGCCACAAAGTTGCGCCAAGCCAACCGAACAATAGCCCTTTGAAATTGTGCGTATTGATCAGCGGCTGTTCGCTGCGGCGCTGACGCAAATGCCGCAGCAACGTGCCGAGCCCTGTGCAGCCTTGCGCGTCGACACCCGCCTCGCGAAAGCGTGCGATCAGTGCTGGCGGCGCGTCGAGGAACAGCACTTGATGCTGTCCCGGCGTCGCCAGGCAATGATCGAGCAACATGCGCTCGGCGCCATAGAAGCCACCGCTGCTGAGCAAATGAATGATCGGCAGGGTGGCGTTCGGCGGGGTCGACAGGCTCAATTGCGCACCCAGTGGACGAAGCTTGGCACCGTCCAGTTCCTGTGCGGATTGCTCGGCAGCATCTGCTGTTCGTTAATCACCAACAGCACTGGCAGGTCGAGTTCGTGGCTGATTTGCGCAGGATGCTTGAAGCGATGATCAAAGAACTCCCGCACGTAGACGAAAGCGATCGCCAGCAGCAAGCCTGTCAACAGGCCGAACGGAATGATCAACATGGGTTTGGGGAACGCGGCTTCAGTCGGCTCGAACGGCGGGCTCAACACCCGGGCATTGGACAGGTCATTGTCCAGAGAGCGCGTGGTGCTGCTTTCGGCAAAGCGCTGAGCGTAGGTCGAGAATGCGGCGTGCAGAGCGCCTATCTCGGTGTCCATTTGGCGCAGCTTGCTCTGGGTTTGCTGCAACTGGTGAATACGTTCCTTGAAGTCGGCAATGCGCGCGGTTTTCTGCTCGATGACCTGGCTGACCACCGACAAGTCGATCGTGCGTTCCTGAATGCGGTTATTGACCACTTTCAGGAACTGCTGGCGAGTGCGGGCGATTTGCTCGCGGGTCAGCAGCATCGGCTCGCTACCCGGCTGGAACACCGCCAGATCATTCATGTAGCGGCTGACCTGCGTCGTCAGTGCCTCGCCCATCTGTCTGATCTCGCGGTCTTCGAACGCGATGTTGTCGACCGTGGTGGTGAAGGTGAACGGGAAGGTGTAGTCGTTTAGTTTGTTGGAGTTGGCAGCCGCCAGACTGGTTTTCAGGTAATCGAGCCAGCGCTGGCTTTGCAGCAAGCGATCGCGGTACAGATTGAGTGCCTGCTCCTCGGTGTTGATCGCGTTGAGACGGAAGGTGATTTCCTCTTTCGGATCGGACGAGCCGACGCTTTCCAGCAAGCTCAGCCGAGTGCCTTCCAGTCCGTCGAGGCGCACCTGGTATTGATGCTTCTTGGTTTCGTAAAACGAGTGCGGCAGTTCGATCGATTGCAGCGCCTGACGGCTGACCAGATAGTTTTGCAGCAAAGCGGCGACAAACGTCGTGCCCTGGGCAGGATCCGGGAAGCTGTAGATGATCGAGATCACATTGGAACCCGGCAGGGTTTCGATCTTCAGATTGTCGATGGCTTCTTGAGTCAAAACGTCGAGTGCCGTGTCGCGCACTGGATCGGTCGCCATGCCCAACGTGCTGCGCAGCGGGTTGACCACGTATTCGCGCAACGGCGAGCTGACGTAGCGTTTGAACGGTTCACCGACCAGCTTGCTGAACATGCCCGGCGGTGGGGTGTACTCGGCCTTGTCGCGCAGGTCGCTGATGGTCTGACGAATCAGCGCCGGCGAACGCAGGATGTTGCTTTCGGTTTCCATGTCCGCCAGTGACGGCGGAATGAACGTGGCGTTGTCCTGGGTCAGCGAGGTAGTCGCATCGCCCTGGGAGAGTTTTTTCGACTGCACGATCACCTGCGCGGTGATATCGAAGCTCTGTTTGAGCAACAGCGGCAGCACCAGTGCGATCACTGCAAAGATCAGGAAGACACGCTTCACCACTTGCTTGTTGGCGAAGAAGATCCTGAAGAACTCATGCAGGTAGTTTTCCTTTGGGTTCATAGTCGGTCACCTGAGAGTCAGTTATCACTGCCTTTGTTGTCGACGCGGTAGCCGAAGCTGAACCCCACGCCCTGAAACAGCACCACGTCGGCCAGTTGCCTGGAGAGTTCGCCGGCGCTGGCAAGCTTGGTTTTTGGCACATAAAGCATGTCGTCCGGTTGCAGGTAGGCGATCTGCGGAGCCTCGCCTGACAACGCTTTCTCGACGTCGTAATTCACCGCCTGCACCTGATTGCCATTGCGCCGCATGATCACCACCGAATCGAGGCGCGCCTTGACGTTGGTGCCTCTGGCGAGGGTCAGGGCTTCAAGCACCGAGACTGGACGGCGGATCGGGTAGGCTCCGGGTTGGGCCACTTCGCCCAAGACATAAATCTCGTTGCCAGCCGTGGATTTGAGCAGCACATCGACGGTCATCCGCCCCGGCAATTGCGCGTATTTGCTGTTGAGAAAGGTCTCAAGTTGATTGACGGTCATGCCTTGCATTGGCACCGCGCCGATTTCCGGAAAGCTCGCGTAGCCGTCAGTCCCCACGGTGATCTCGCGGCTCATGCCGGTGGCGGGGTGGTTGAGGGCGCTTTTGAGGTTTTGTTCGTTGCTCAACGGGCTGAGGACTTGCACGCTCAACTGATTGCGGTTGGGCTGGAACAGTTGTTTGCGTTGATAGACGCGCTGGATTTCCTGGCGCGCTTCGTCGCTGGTCAGCCCGGCGATTTTCACCGAGGTGTTGGCGCCCGGCAGTTCGATGGTGCCGTCCGGTAGCACCAGTTGACTGCCGTTGAGCTGGCTGGCGGCGGTGAAGTTGAGGCCGATCTGGTCACCCGACTGCACGCGATACGCGTCCGAGCCGCTGGTGCTGATGTGGAAGATCACATCCAGCACGTCCTTGGGACGCAGGGTCTGCTCGACTCTCGGCATGTCGCTGGCCTGCGAATTGGCAGGTGCGGCGGTGAGGATATTCACCGGCATGTTGCGGGTCTCGGTATTGCTGGAGCAGCCTGCAAGCGGCAGCAACAGCAGGACAAGCATTTTGGCGTTCATGGCGTCATCCTTTGCGTTCGCTTACAGGTTTTTGTACAGCCACTTGGGCATGTAATATTTGCGCCGGTTGAACACGCTGCCGACCACTTTTGCCCCGGCCTGCGTCAGTCGTTGCACGGCAGCCTGGGCGACTTCCCAACGGGTGTCTTCGGCGCGAACCACGAACACCACGCCATCGACCTGAGTGCTGATCACCAGCGTGTCGGCGGCGGAATACACCGCGTCACCGTCGATCACCACGAAGCGGTACTGGCTGCCCAACTGGTCGAGCAACGGGCTCAGACGTTCGGCGGTCAGGTGTTCCATGGTGCGGATCGGCCGGCCGTTTGGCAGCACATCGAAGGGCAGGCTCGAGACCTGCACCACGCAGTCCTGTAACAGCGGCGGGTTGTCCGGGTTGAACAGCAGATCGCGCAGACCGCGCTCCTTGTTCAAGTTCAGTTGTTGCGTGAGGCTGGTCGCCGATTGACTGGCGTCGACCAGCAACACTTGGCCGCTGCTCATTTGCGCCAGTTGACTGGCCAGTGCCAGTGCGCTGGTGGTGGTACCCGCGCCGGGGTTGGCGGCGGTCAGGAGCAGAATCCGCAGATCCAGATCCAGCACGGTCGAGGTCAGGTTCGATTCGCTGGGGTTGGCGATGCTCAGACTTTTGTTGGTTGAACCGTCCATTAGCTTGCTCCGTGGCCGCTGAATACTTTGAAAGGGGTTTTCAACAGGATCTTCAGATCAAGCAAAAGGCTCTGCTCGGCGATATAGCTGAGGTCCAACTCAACGCGCTGGTCGAAGTCGATGTTGCTGCGCCCGGATATCTGCCAAAGGCCGGTCAGGCCGGGGTAGATGCTCAGGCGTGCGAGGTGACTGTCCTTGTAGCGATAAGCGTTGAACGATGTCGGACGGGGGCCGACCAGACGCATGTCGCCGCTGATCACATTGATCAGGTTGGGCAGTTCGTCGAGGCTGGTCCGGCGCATGAAGCCGCCGATACCGGTGATTCGTGGGTCTTTGTCGATCTTGAAATCAATGGCGTCGGCCCCGTGCTTGTTCAGGTGGCGCAACGATTCCTTGAGATCTTCGGCGTTGGCGACCATGGTGCGGAACTTGTACATGCCGAATTTTCGCCCGCGATAACCGGTGCGTTTCTGCACGAACAACACAGGCCCTGGGCTGGTGTATTTGACGGCCAGCGCCAGACCGATCAACAGCGGCGAAAACACCAGCAGAATGACCAGCGCGCCAAAGCAGGCGACCACCCGATTGGTGCGCGACAGCTGCCATGGCCGGCCACCGTCACGGCCAGTGACCCAACCGCGACCCTGGCGATGAATCGCGGCATCGAGGCGCATTCGGTGCTCGGGGTCTACGCGTTTGTCGCGATGCAGTTCCTGCATCGACATTGCTTTCTCATGTCCAGTCATAAGTCCTCCGCTGATAATCAGCCGCGTGCGGCGCGTGGGCGATAGGCAGTTGGGTAGTAGTCGCGGAACCAGGCGATGAAGCGCCCGAGTCCTTCGTCCAGCTCTATCCGGGGCTGAAAACCGGTGGCTTGCGCTAGATCGCTGGCCTCGGCGCAAGTGTTGAGCACATCACCCGGCTGCAAGGGCAGCAGCTCGACCACGGCTTTTTGACCGAGGTGTTTTTCGATCAGCGCCAGGTAGGTTTTCAGTTCCACCGGGTGCTGGCCGCCGATGTTGAACAGCCGCCACGGCGCCATGCTGCTGGCGGGGTCGGGCTGCTCACGGTTCCATTCGGGGTTGGCTTGTGGCGGTTGCTCGATAAGGCGGGCGATGCTTTCGATGATGTCGTCGATGTAGGTGAAGTCGCGCTGGTGCTCGCCGTAATTGAACAGCTTCAGCGGCTGGCCCTCGCTGATCGCCTTGGCGAACTGGATCGGCGACATGTCCGGCCGGCCCCACGGCCCGTACACGGTGAAAAAGCGCAGCCCGGTGCAGGGAATGCCGAACAGATGGCTGTAACTGTGGGCCATCAACTCGTTGGCTTTCTTGGTCGCGGCGTACAGCGACAGCGGATGGTTGACGCCGTCCTTCACCGAGTACGGCGTGGCCTGGTTGGCGCCATACACCGAACTCGACGAGGCGTAGATCAGGTGTTCGACCGGATGCTGCCGGCAGCTTTCCAGAATGTTTAGGAAACCGTGCAGATTGCTGTCCAGATACGCCCGCGGATTCTCCAGCGAATACCGCACCCCGGCTTGCGCCGCGAGATGGATCACCACTTGCGGGCTTTCTCGGACGAACAGCGCTTCGATGGCCGACGCATCGGCCAGGTCAACCGTAGCGAGCTGGAAATCGCCCACCTGCTCGCGCACCCATTGCACGCGATCGTGCTTGAGCTGCGGATCGTAGTAGGCGTTGAAATTGTCCAGACCGATCACCGTGTGGCCGTCGCGCATCAGCCGCAATGCGCAATGGGCACCAATGAAGCCGGCCGCGCCGGTGACCAGGATTTTCATGGCCGCAGCCCTTCAGGGGCAATGTGGCGCAGGCCGATGCCGCTGTAATGCAAACCGGCAGCAGCCAGATGTTCCGGGTTGTAGAGGTTACGACCGTCAATCACCACCCGCGAACGCAGCTTGCTGGCCAGCCATTCGAAATCCACCACGCGAAAGTTTTTCCACTCGGTGCAGATCACCAGCGCATCGGCATCTTCCAGCGTGTCGTCGCGGGTGGCGCACAGGTGCAAGTCGTTGCGATAACCATAGAGGCGCCGACACTCGGACATGGCTTCCGGGTCGTAGGCCTGCACGCTGGCGCCTTCGGCCCACAGCGCATCCATCAAGTAACGGCTAGGGGCTTCGCGCATGTCGTCGGTGTTGGGCTTGAACGCCAGGCCCCAAATCGCGATGGATTTGCCGGCCAGGCCTTGGGGGAACTGCGCTTTTAGTTTGCTGAAGAGGATGTGCCGCTGACTGTCGTTGACGTCGGTGACGCTGCGTAGCAGTTTCAACGGCATGCCGTTGTGTTCGGCGGTGTGCAGCAGGGCGCGCAGATCCTTGGGAAAACACGAGCCACCGAAGCCGCAGCCCGGATAGATAAAGTGATAACCGATGCGCGGGTCTGAGCCGATGCCCTTGCGCACCGATTCGATGTCGGCGCCGAGCAATTCGGTGAGGTTGGCCAGCTCGTTCATGAAGCTGATACGTGTGGCGAGCATCGCATTGGCCGCGTATTTGGTCAGCTCGGCGCTGCGGTTGTCCATGAACATCAGTTTTTCGTGGTTGCGGCAGAACGGCGCGTACAACTCGCTCATCTGCTCGCGGGCTTCGTCGTCGCGGGTGCCGACGATAATCCGGTCCGGGCGCATGCAATCGGCGAGGGCGCTGCCTTCCTTGAGGAATTCGGGGTTGGACACCACGCGTACTTTCAAATCGGCCCTGCCGCGGCGCAGCAATTCGCTGTTGGCGGTGGCGAGGACTTGATCCGCCGTGCCGACTGGTACCGTGGATTTGATGATCAGGGTGCGATCGGCCTCCATTAGACCGGCGATCTGCCGTGCAACGTTGAGCACATGGCTGAGGTCAGCGGAACCGTCTTCATCGGCCGGGGTGCCGACCGCGATGAAAATCAGCTCGGCATGCTCGACCGCATCGCTGGCCTGGGTGCTGAAAAACAAGCGCCCGGCCTTGATGTTTTCTTCAAGTGCGCTGGACAGTCCCGGTTCGCTAATGGGCGGTACGGCTTGTTGCAGTTGTTTAATCTTCTTCGGGTCTATATCGACGCATAGAATCCGATGCCCGACATCTGCAAGTGCGGCAGCTTGAATAAGTCCAACATAGCCCGTGCCAAATACGCTCACGTCCATCTGCGCACCCTCGATAGAGCGAAAAGAAGAAGTTAAAATTGAGACCGTCAAATGGGGTATAGCGCAGGGGTGGAAAAGCGTGTCAGCAAAATGACATGTTGCACCTGTATAACACCGGCCATTTGTCGGGCGATTGGCCATCAAGTGCTTGCTATTGCTACATTTGTCACGCCATTGGCGTTGTTTTTACATTTCAGAGAATGCGATAAACGGTTCAAAGGCCGCGAAAATAGAGACTTACAGCATCTGTGGTGCGTCAGGTTTGAGTCAGCGTTTTTTTGACGCTTTTCGGGAAAACCAGCCATTCCTTGCGCTTTGATCCCCGACTGCTAGGGTCAGGTTTCGACCGACAATCTTTTGACCCCATGTCGTTTCGCGAGCGGAATTGCCATGTTTCGATACTTGAAAGAACTGTTTTTAATTATTTATCTGCTGCTTTATTCCGAATATTACATTGAGCGGTTAAATGCTATCGGCCTGGGTTTTTCTGTACTTCTTTTTGGCGCGATGTTTTTGGCGCTTACTTTGGCGTTATATCTAACGGCGTATATACGGCAAACACTCATTCGGCATTTATTCGCATTGGCGATTTTTATGTCGGCGGTGTTTTTCGACATCTATACCCGGGTCACCGCGGATTACCTGAGCTACAGCAATTTCGTCTCGCTGGTGTATTCCGGCGGCTTCATTCAGGAAGCGGCGTACCAGTACCGTGACGCAATCATCCACGGTGCGCTCAGTGGTCTGCTGTTGTTATTTGGCATCGGTCTCAAACCACGGCATTCGCTCATCGTGCCGAACGCATTGCGCGTGGCGGCGCCGCTGTGTGGCGTGCTGCTGCTCAGCACTGTGCTGTTTCTGCGCGCGGGCGAGGGCGCCCGCGGTTTGCCGATCATGTACACGCCGTTGGCCTATCTGAATCTGTTTGCCTATGAGGCGCTGCACAACACGGTCGGCCCGCGTGAACCGGTCACGCTGGCGCGCACCTCGCAAGCGGTCGGCCACGACATCGTGCTGATCATCGACGAAAGCATCTCCGGCAATTATCTGGATATCAACGCGCCGTTCGGCGTGCACAGCAACCTCAAACAGCCGCACGCAGGCGTCGACGTCTTCAATTACGGCTATGCCGCGTCCATCGCCAATTGCAGCGCCGACACCAACATCACCTTGCGCTACGGTGGCACCCGCACCGACTACATGCGCATCAACAGCACGCTGCCGTCAATCTGGCAGTACGCGAAAAAGGCCGGTCTACGCACGGTGTACATCGACGCCCAACGTACCGGCGGCAACCTGCAAAATCTGATGAACGACGCCGAGAAAAAGGATATCGACGAGTTTGTCCAATTCGATCAGACCAGCGTACGCGATCGCGACATGGCGGCAGCGGCGAAGCTTATCGAACTGCTCAACGATGACAAGCCCGAGCTGATTCTGATCAACAAGGTCGGCGCGCATTTTCCGGTGCACGACAAATACCCGGATGCCTTCATGGCCTACCGCCCGACCTTGCCGCGCGGGCAGTTCACGGAAGTCGCCGACACCGGTGAGCGCGATGGTTTCAATGGTCAGGTGGATGACTGGGTGCTGTATCGCAACGCCTACAAAAACACGGTTTTATGGAACGTCGGCGAGTTTTTTGCGCGGGTGTTAGCCAAGGGCAATCTGAACAACGCACTGCTGATCTACACCTCCGATCACGGGCAAGATCTGCACGAACGCGGTAACCCTGGGCTCAACACCCACTGCGGCGGGGATCCGGTCGAGGAGGAGGGGCTGGTGCCGTTGGTGGTGATTCAGGGCAGTGAACTGAAAACCCTCGACTGGTCGGCACAGCTGGCGGCGAACAAGGATCGTTCCAGTCACTACAACATCTTCCCGACCCTGTTGCAGTTGATGGGGTATGACCTGGCGGCGATCGAAGCCGTGTACGGCAAGCCGCTGACGGTGCCGACAGCAGATGACTTCACCTTCAACTATCGCTTCAATGCGCGGTTGGGGGCCAAGCCTGAGTGGAAGCATATAGATCTGGGCAACATTGTGACGCCGACCAAGGCGCCAGCGAGTGTGGCGGCGGGGCAGTGAAATGGGGGGGCAGGTCTGACGCCTTCGCGAGCAAGCTCGCTCCCACATTTGTACGGCGATTCCCTGTGGGAGCGAGCTTGCTCGCGAAGAGGCCGGGCCTGGCACCAAAAGATCAGGATTTGCCCCACCGAGCCCGATACACCCCCGGCGCGCACCCCAGCCACCTCAAACACGCGCGGTTGAAACTCTGTACATCGCTATACCCCAAACGATCAGACACCTCGACCAACTCCAGCTCACCCGTCTGCAACAGATCCTCGGCCCGGTAGCGTCGATACTCATCCAGTAATTCAGAAAAACTCCAGCCCAACGCCTTCAACCGCCGAGCCGCCGTGCGTTCGATCAAATGCTGTGCGGCGCAAAACTGCTTCCAGTCAGCCGCTGCCAGATCCGCGATCAAATAATCGCTGAGCTGCTCCAGCAAGGTCGATTCGCTGTTGCGTCGGGTCTGCTCCAGCAATTCCACCAGCGTTTGTTCGAGCGACCGATTGCCCGGTGTCAACGGCGCCACGAACAACTGCGGATCAAGCCGAATTGCCGGATACGCCTGCCCACCCACCACGGGTGCACGAAAGGCGCGCTCATGTTCTGCGCGGCTGGCCGAAACCAGCGCCACGCTCAACACCGGATCACGCCCCAGACCGCTGGCGAGCAATTTGCGCCGCAACATGCTGCACAGGCTGACGAGGATGTAATCGGCAATCGCGGGACACGCTCGCAAGCTGCCAGCATCCAGCAAACGCAGTTCGACAGCGTCGCCTTCACGCACGATCTGCGCGCGGTAATGGCCGTTGAAGAAAGGAAAGAACCGCACGAAATAATCGCAGGCGCTTTGCAGCGACACGGCGACATCGAACAGATACGTCAGGCCATTGGTGGCCGTCGAAACAAAGCGCCGACCCGCCGCCAGACCGATCAGCGGATCGCCAGTCTGCTCTAGGGCAAATGCCCAGAACCGGCGTGACAACACCAGCGGAATGCGCATGAAAGGCGTGCGCAGATCGAACAGACTGCGGTGAAATAACGCCTCGATGGCTGCTTGCGCGACACCGCGCGCCAGCAATTCTTCGATGGCTGGCAGCAGGGTCGGGGCGTAGAAAGCATTGGCGGGTGGCTGATTGATTTTTGTCATGTAGGGCTCACCGCTTGTTTCGGAACACTGGTTAGGCTGGCCGACGTTAAGCGATTTGCCGGAGCAAGACCATGCTTGATTTACGCCAGCTCGACCTGAACCTGCTGCTCGCTTTCGATGCGATCTATCAGCAACGCAGCGTCACCCGTGCCGCCGATGTCATGAGCCTGTCGCAACCGGCGATGAGCAACGCGCTGCGGCGACTGCGTGAATTGTGTGGCGATCCGTTGTTTATCAAGAGTCGTTTAGGCGTGACGCCGACGTTGGTCGCGCATCGGCTGGCGGATTATGTGCGCGCTGCGCTGGAGTCTTTACGCGACGGTTTGCGCATGATCCCGGCGGCGCGGCAGAGCAATCCGTTGCTGCGCATCAGTTGCCTGGATTGTCTGCAACCGGTGCTGCTTGACGCGTTGCTTGAAGCACCGCATGCCGATTGGCAGGTGCGCTATTTTCAGCCGCGGCGGCGGGATGCCTTGCAAGATCTGGCCAGCGGCAAACTCGATATTCTGCTCGACCTCGACCAGCCATTGGCCGGGCTCAATGGCTTGCACAAACGCACCTTGGCAGCGGATCACTACGTGTTTGCTTATGGTGCCGGGTTGAAGGAGCCACCGCGCACCTTACAGGCGTATTTGCAACAACCGCAGATTCAGGTGTCGAGCCGGCGCGATGGGCTCAGTCCGGTGGATTTGCAATTGGGCCTCAAAGGCCTGCGCCGCAGGATTGCCGTGACCACGCAAAGCACCCTGGCGGCGAAACTGATCGCCGACCGCCAGCCTTTCGGCCTGAGCTTGCCGAGCCGGGTAGCCGCAGCCTTGGGCATGCAGCAAGTGCCGTTGCCGCTGGAGGATGCGGTGGAACTGAAACTGGCGCTGTACATCGAAGCCCGCTACCGCTTCGAACGCAGCCGCGAAGAAGCCATGCACTGCCTGCTGCGCGCCCTCGGCGAACCTCAACAAACCCCGGCTAAAACCCAGCACCTGTGGGAGCGAGCCGGCTCGCGATAGCGGTGTGTCAGGCGCGGATGTGGTGGATGTGCCGCCGCCATCGCTGGCAAGCCAGCTCCCACTAGGTTTTGTGTTTGAGCGCAGTCGTTGGCCACGCCGCTGACACCTGTGGGAGCTGGCTTGCCAGCGATGAGGCCGGTGCAGCCGACATTTGGTGATTACAGGTTGGCGGCCAGGAGGCGTTGATCGACTGTCAGAATCGCTTCAACCATCGCCCGCGCCGCCGGGGTCATGGAGTAGCCGACGCGGGTGACGATGCCGTAGCTCAGTTGCAGGGCCGGGTCGTCGCGGGGTATGTCGATGAATTCGAGCAAGTGGATCAAGCCCTGATCGACCTGTTCACGCAGTGCCTCCAGCGTCGCCAGACCCACTGCGTCGGAGCGCAGCACCACGCGCTGGATCGCGTCGAACTGGGCGCATTCGACGCTGGGGTTGAAGTCAGGCTCGCCCAACACATCGGCAAGGATTTTGCGGATCATCGGCGGAATGCGCGTGCCCACCACCGGGTAGTCGAGCAGGGCACGCAGCTTCAAATCACGCTGACTGGCGAGTGGGTGACCGGCGCGGCAGAAAAACCGCCCCGGACGGGTTCGCAGCAGGTGCACGTGGTATTGCGGATCGCCGATGAAATAACGCGCATCCGCCACCAGAAATTCGATCTGCTGTTCACGCAACCACAGCGACAATTGCTGCCAGTCGCCCTGATGAAAACGCGTGCGGATCGCCGGGTGGGCCTGGATGAATTGCGCCAACGCTTCCGGCACCAACACTTGCGCCGGATAAGGGCCGCAACCAAATTGCAGCTCTCCGCTGGTGAGGCCGTTGTATTGCGTCAGTTCGTTTTGCAACGCCTGACTGCCGGCGAGCAGGCGCCGTGCATGTTGCAGCACCAGTTCACCCTGGCCGGTGAGACGAAATTCCCGGCTGCGGCGCTCCACCAATTCACAGTCCAGATCGCGCTCAAGCGTCTGGATGCTGCGGCTGAATGCCGGTTGACTGAGGTTGATCGCCTCGGCCGCACGGCCAAAGTTGCGGTAGTCAGCGAGGGCTACCAAGTGGCGAAGTTGTCGCAAATCCATCATGCGTCTCCTGCATTCTGCGGATACTTTTAATGCATTGGATCGATATCACGTTGGCTGGCATAAGTACACGCCTGTCTCTTGGTAGTCGTCGCCATGTCCCATCCAATGTTCGCCTCCAGCGCCTTCACCCGGACCATTCTCGGCCACGCCGAACAGTCGGGTTTGTGCCCGCAAACCTTGCTGGCGCGCGCGGGTATCAGCCGCTCTGCACTGGAAGATCAGGATCGGCAAATTCCCGCGCACGCGGTCGAGCAACTGTGGCTTGAGTGCGAGCAGGCCGGTGTCGCCCCGACGTTCGGTTGCGAGTTGGTCAACGCAATGGCGACCACTTGCCTGCAAGGCTTGAACATTCTGCTCGACTCCGCGGCAACCCTGCGCGCCAGTCTCGATTGCTTTGTGACATTCGCCCCGCGCGTGACAAATTACGTGGCGGTCGAATTGCAGGAACTCGGTAATTTCGCCCATTTGCATTTGCGCCCGGTGCAAGGCCAGGTGCATCACTTCGGCCTTGATGCCGCGACGCTAACGCTGGTGCGCAATATCGCCCGGCGGCTGGGCAAGGCGCCCGACCAAGTGTTTTTCAGCGTCAATCTGTGCCCGCCGCAAGCGGCCGGAAACTGGCTACGCAGCGCCGGCGTCAATGTCGAACAGGGCGAGCATCCGCGCCTGACAATGCACCGCGCCAGCCTCGACGACGCGCTGCTTGGCGCCAATCCGTTCCTGCACCAGAGCATGCTCCGTCACTGGCAGGCTGAATCATCCGCACCCAGTCGCAACGACAGTCTGGCAATGGCCCGACACTGGCTGACAGCGGGCGATCAACCCATCGAACGCATCGCCGAACGTCTCGGTTACCGCCAGCCGAGCAACTTCATCCGCGCGTTCCGCAAACAGTTCGGCATCACGCCGAAGCAGTTCCGGCTCAATCCGTTGTAAGTACCGCGATGATTGTTTTTTGTCGGCCATCGCTTGCGTGTAACGGCTAGAGGTTGGGCACCGTGTCTGTGCTGAGCAAACCTGACCGGAGCCCAATAATGATAAAAACATGCTCGGTCACGCCCCAAGTCCGTCTGCGACTTTCCCGGCGTGGCCACACCCGTACGCAACCCCTGACACTGGCGATTCTCGCGGCTCTGTCGAGCCCCGGTTATGCCACCAGTTTCGAGCTCAACGAAGACTGGAGCCTGTCGACCAAAACCACGCTGACGCTGGGCAGTAGCTGGTCGACCCAGAACCACGAAAAAAGCCTGATGACCCGGGCCAATGCCTTGCAAGCCCAAGGCGTGCGAGCCAACGGCAACAGCGTCAGCGCCGATGACAACCGGCTTAATTTCGAGAAGGGCGACCCGATCTCGCAGAACTTCAAGGGCCTGACTGATTTCAGCCTCGACGGACAGGGGCAGGGCGCGTTCATTCGTTTCAAATACTGGTATGACACAGCCTATGAAGACGGCAACGGACGCTTCAAGAAATTCGATGATTCTGGCTGGGATGATCTGTCGAAATTCAAGGGCTTCAAGATGCTCGACGCCTACGTCTGGAAAGACTTCCAGATTGCTGATCGGCCGTTGAACGTCAAAGTCGGCAATCAGGTGTTGTCCTGGGGTGAATCGCTGTTGATCCAGAACGGCATCAACGTGATCAACCCGCTCGACGTTTCTGCGTTCAATCGCCCGGGTGTGGAGATCAAGGAGGGGCAGTTGCCGGTGGAGATGGTTTCGTTCAGCTTCGGCCTGTCCGACACCCTCAACCTGGAAGGCTTCTACCAGTACAACTGGCGCCCGAGCGCGCTGGATGGTTGCGGAACGTTTTTCGCTTCCAGCGATGTCATCCAGAAAGGCTGCGGGCCGTTGTATCTGGGCCAGGTGCAGACCGATCAACAGATGCAGGCCAGCGGTCTGTACGCGACGTCTCGGGGCAACGAATCGCCCTCGGACAACGGCCAGTTCGGCTTCGCATTGCGCAACATGATCCCGGCGCTGAACGATGCCGAAGCGGCGATCTACTACATCAACTATCACTCTCGTTTGCCGTATTTCACCCTTGATGCGCGCAACACCGCGTTGCGCGGCACCTTCCCCGGCGGCGTTCAGGCGCCGAGTTACGCGGCGGCGTTTCCGGAAAACATTCACCTCTACGGCATCAGCCTCAACGGCGTCGAACCACTCAGCGGTATTTCGCTGGCGGGGGAGTTGAGCTATCGGCCGAACATGCCTTTGGCGATCAACGCGCCGGACATCAACGTTGCGGTGATTTCCGGGCCGGGCGGCAGTTCGTGGATTGATCTGCCACCGGGGTTCAACACCAATCGCGGCAGCCGTTATGACGGCTGGGAGCGCAAAGGCGTGTGGCAGATGACAGGTTCGGCGACCCAGGCGTTCGACAACATTCTCGGCGCCACTCGTTTGAGTCTGTTCGGCGAGGCGGGCGTGGTGCACATCGACGATCTGGGCGATGAGCGTTTGGGCCGCAATGCCGCGTTCGGTCGCAGCGCACCGCGTAACGGCACCGCGTGCAACACCGTCGCGTCGGGCGTGACCAATCAATACTGCACCGACAAGGGTTTCGCCACCGAATGGTCATGGGGTTATCGCCTGCGCGCGAGCCTGGAATACAGCGATGTGTTGCCGGGGATCAACCTGATCCCGGCAGTCAATTGGCGGCATGACGTCTCGGGTTATTCCTACGATCCGCAAGGGCCGTTTCAAGAGGGCCAGCAAGCCCTCGGCCTGAGCCTGACCGGCGTCTACATGAACGATTACAGCGTCGAACTGGCTTACAACAGCTTCTTCGGCTCCAACGACTACAGCACGCTCGACGACCGCGATTTTGCGTCCGTCAGCTTCAAGGCAGACTTCTAAGGAGAAACCTCATGCGTATGCAAATGTGTGTGCTCGCGCTGGCGTGCAGCGTCGGTCTGGCTCAGGCCAAAGGTAACGATCCGACGCCGCTGGGCAAGACGTTGACACCGATGGGCTCGGAAATGGCCGCCAACGCCGACGGCTCTGTTCCGGCATGGAGCGGTGGTTTGCCGAGCACCGCCGGCACCGTCGACAGCAAGGGCAGTTACAGCGATCCGTATGCGGCGGATAAACCGCTGTTCACCGTCACCGCGCAGAATCTGGCGCAATACCAGAAGTTTCTCAGCCCCGGGCAAATCGCCTTGTTCAAGCGCTACCCGGACAGCTATAAAATGAACATTTACCCCAGCCATCGCAGCGCCAATCTGCCCAGGCAGGTGCTGGATCAAAGCCGCGCCAATGTCGCCAAAACCAGCCTGGCCGATGGCGGCAACGGCTTGCACGATTACGCCCGCGGCATTCCGTTCCCACTGCCCACCGAAGGGCTGGAGGTGATGTGGAACCACATGACCCGCTATCGCGGCGGCAGTTACGAACGCATCAGCAGCTCGGCACTGGTGCGCGAAAACGGCGCCACCAGTTATGTGCGCAACCAGTCGCTGATCAACTTTGCCGACACGGTGTCCGGGCTTGAGCCGAACGCCAACACGCTGTTCCTGTTCAAGAGTCGCGTGCTGGAGCCGGCGCGGTTGTCCGGCGAAGCGGTGCTGGTGCACGAGCCGATCGACCAGGTCGCCGAACCGCGCTCAGCCTGGCAATACCTGCCGGGCCAGCGTCGTGTGCGCCGCGCGCCGATGATCGCCTATGACAACAGTGCGCGTTACAGCAACGGCCTGATCACCGCCGACAACATCGACGGCTACAACGGCGCGCCGGATCGTTTCGACTGGAAACTGATCGGCAAACAAGAACTGTTCATCCCCTATAACAGCTACAAGATCGGTAGCCATGCGCTCAAATACGACGAGGTGATCAAGCCCAACCACATCAATCAGGATCTGGCGCGTTATGAAAAACACCGGGTGTGGGTGGTGGAAGCCACGCTCAAGCCGAGTGCCCGGCACATTTACGCCAAACGCCGTTTTTATGTGGATGAAGACAGTTGGCAGATCGCTCAGGCGGATCAGTACGACAGCCGTGGCGAGCTGTGGCGCAGTGGTGAGTTGCACGCAATTCAACAGTACGACCATGGCTTTACCTACAACGTGCTGGAGACTTCCTATGACTTGATCGCCGGGCGTTATTACGCCGGTGGGCTGGCCAACGAAGAGACCCAGCCGATGCGGGTTGGGTTTGCGGCGAAGACTGACGATTACACGCCGTCGGATCTGCGGCGCTGGGCCAAGTAACCACCACAACCGATGACATCGCCACCTTAGGGTGGGCGATGTCTGGACGATCATCTTGCCCCTGAGCTGCCGAAGGCTGCGATCTTTTGATCTTTACGGCGTAACGATATTGAACTGCGGCCCAAATGTATCCAGGCTACCCATCAACTCACCCAACTTCTTGCCGTTACCCTGCAACTTGATCAACCCTTTCTGCATGGCCGTCGGGAAGTCCAGTTGCTTGAGGCTGATCTTCTCCAGCGTGTCCTTGCTCAGGCTGACACTGGCATCCGCCGCAGGATTCAGACCTGCACGATGCGTCAGCACGCCATTGCGCAAGGTCAGGTTGAAGTCCTTTTGCTGATCCTCGAACGTCCAGTTCAGCGTCAGGTCATGGCCGACCGCTTTGTCGCTGTCCAGGCGCACTGCCAGAAAATCAAAGAACATCTCCGGGCTCATCGCCCGCACCATGTCCACCGACACCGAAGTCCCGGCATGCGGCGGCACGCCGCTGCGCAGCTCCATTGCACCGGTCAGGTACATGTTGCGCCAGGTGGCGTTTTCGCTTTGATAACCCATTTGCTCCAGTGTCTCGGCCTGGGCCTTTTTTGCGTCGGCGTTGTCCGGTTCGGCGAACACCAACTGATTGCCCAACTGCGCCGCCCACCGATAGTCACCGCTGGCCATGGCTTTGCGCATTTTCTCCAGTACCGCAGCGCCGCCGCCCATGGCCTCGACCGTGCGTTTGGCGGTATCCACTGGCGGTAGCGGATTGAGGTTGGCCGGGTTGCCGTCATAGAAACCCATGTAGCGCTGATACACCGCGCGAACGTTGAAACTCAGCGAGCCGTAATAACTGCGGGTGTACCACTTCTGGTCCAGCGAGCCCGGCAGCTTCTTGACCGCGTCGGCGATTTCCAGCGGTGTCAGACCTTTATTGAGCAGGTGCAGCGTGCGGTCGTTGAGGAACGCGTACATGTCGCGCTGATCGGCGAGCAACGTGCGGATCCGCTCGCCACCCCATGTCGGCCAGTTGTGCTGGGCGAACAGCACGTCGGCCTTGTCGCCGTAACGCACCAGGCTGGCGTCCAGATATTGCGACCAGGCCTTGGCGTCGCGCACCTGGGCGCCGCGCGGCGTGAGCACGTTGTGCATCATTTGCGTGGCATTTTCCGCCATGCACAGGGCTTTCAGTTCCGGCAGATACAGGTTCATCTCGGCTGGCGCTTCGGTGCCCGGCGTCAGTTGAAACTCAACCTGCACACCGGCGATGGTGCGGGTTTCCAGTTCCTTGGTGATCAGGTCGGTGGGTGGAATCAGCGTGATAGTGCCGCCACTGGGCGTGCTTTTGCCCAAGCCAGCGTCGACCTGACCCTTCTCACCGCGCGGCAGCAAACTGCCGAACTGGTACTGCGCACGGCGGCTCATGGCGTTGCCGGCGTAGACGTTCTCGCTCATCACGTGTTCCATGAACCCGACCGGGGCGAACACCTTGACCTTGCCGGCCTTGACGTCGGCCTCGTCGATCACACCGCGCACGCCGCCGAAATGGTCGGCGTGAGTGTGGCTGTAGATCACCGCCACCACCGGTTTGTGCGGACGGTTCGCGTAATAGAGGTCGAGCGCAGCCTTGGCGGTTTCGGCCATGGTCAGCGGGTCGATGATGATCAGCCCGTCGTCGCCTTCAATGATGGTCATGTTGGCCAGATCGAGGCCGCGCACCTGATACAGCTTCGGGCTGACTTCGAACAGGCCGGCATGGGCGCTGAGTTGAGCAAGCCGCCACAGGCTCGGATTGACCGATTCCGGCGCCTGATCCTTGGCGAGGAAGTCGTAGGCGGGCAGATCCCAAATGACCTTGCCGGCGGCGTCCTTGATCTGGCCCTTGAAAGGCGCGATCAGGCCTTTGCTGACCGACTCGAAATCGGTGCGATCACTGAACGGTAATTGTTGCAGGACGGCGGCGTTGCCGGCGGCGGTCTGGGCGCTGGCGGCAACCGGTGCATCGGCGGCGATCACGGTTTGACTCAGACACGCGGTAATCAGGCAGGCTAGCAGGCCACGGGGGCTCAAAGTGAAACGGGGCATGGTTTCTCCAATTGTTATCGTTATGGCTGGACCAGTGTCGGAGGGTAGGGCGCGGCTCCGGCACGGCGATGATCACCAGCGGACAAAAACCATTCAGCACCGCTATCCTTGGCTCACGTCCATCGATCAGGTTTGCCCATGCTTGAGGTCCGCAACGTCTTCAAAAACTACGCCACTCCCCAAGGCCCGTTGCCGGTGCTGCAAGGTGTCGATCTGACGCTGGAACCTGGCAGCAGCCTGGCGCTGATGGGCGAATCCGGCAGTGGCAAAAGCACCTTGCTGCACCTGATCGCCGGTCTCGACAAGGTCGACAGCGGCAGCATTCGCAGCGGCGAGCATCGGCTCGAAAGCATGAACGAAGCGCAACTGGCCAACTGGCGCCGCACGGAAATCGGTCTGGTGTTCCAGCAATTCAACCTGATCGGCAGTTTGCGCGTCGAAGACAATCTGGCGTTTCAGGCGCGCCTGGCCGGGCGCCACGACCCGCGTTGGCAAGCGCATCTGGTGCAGCGCCTGGGCCTTGCTGATTTGCTCAAGCGTTATCCCGAGCAACTTTCGGGCGGCCAACAGCAGCGGGTAGCGTTGGGCCGGGCGCTGGCCTCGCAGCCGAAACTGCTGCTGGCGGATGAGCCAACCGGCAGCCTCGATGAAGCGACCAGTGATGAAGTGCTGCGATTGTTGCTGGAACTGCTCGACGACACGCCGACGACGTTGCTGATGGTCACTCACAGCCCTCGGGTGGCGGCGCGGTTGGCGCAGCGGGTGGTGCTGTCCAGCGGACGTTTGACGTGATCGTCCTCGGGCAAACCCTGCGTGCGCTGCTCAGCCATTGGCGGCGGCACCCGGTGCAGTTTTTCAGTGTGCTGACCGGATTGTGGCTGGCCACCAGCCTGCTGACCGGCGTCGAGGCGCTGAACAGTCAGGCTCGCGACAGTTACGCTCGCGCCAGCCAATTGATCGGCGGCGAACCACAGGCCAGCCTGAGTACGCCGAACGGTGCGACGTTCCCCCAACAATGGTTCATTGACTTGCGGCGCCAGGGCTGGCCGGTGTCGCCGCTGTTGCAGGGGCGCTTGAGCCTCAAGGATCACGACAATCAACGGCTGCAACTGATGGGCATCGAACCGGTGTCGCTGCCAGCGGATTCCGCTGTGGCCGGGCAGGCCATGCCGATCGAGCGCGTCGTCGAATTCTTCACGCCGCCGGGCAGTACGTGGATTTCCCCGGAAACCTTGCAGGCCCTGAACCTGCGCGAAGGCGCTACGCCGTACACGCTCAGTGGCCAGATGTTGCCGCCGCTGCTGGCGCAAAAGGGCATGGCGCCGGGCGTATTATTGGTTGACATCGGCGTCGCGCAAACCCTGCTCGAACAACCCGGACAACTCTCGCGTTTGCTGTTGCCCAAGGATTTTCACGGTGAGTTGCCGGCCGCGTTCGAAGGCCAATTGCAGCTCAAAAGCAGTGGCGAGGAAAACAATCTGGCGCGCCTGACCGAGAGCTTCCACCTCAATCTTGATGCCTTGGGTTTTCTCTCGTTTATCGTCGGTTTGTTCATCGTGCATGCGGCCATCGGCCTCGCTCTGGAGCAACGGCGCGGCTTGCTGCGCACCTTGCGCGCCTGTGGGGTCAGTGCGCGGATGTTGATCGCTTGTCTGATCGTTGAGTTGGGCGTGCTGGCGCTGATCGGCGGAGTGTTCGGCGTGATCAGCGGGTATTGGCTGGCCAGTGTGCTGCTGCCGGATGTCGCCGCCAGCCTGCGCGGTTTGTACGGTGCGGAAGTGGCGGGGCAGTTGCGTCTGAGCCCTTGGTGGTGGTTCAGCGGGATCGGTTTGAGCCTGCTCGGCGCCTTGCTGGCCGGCGCCAACAGCCTGCTTCGCGCAGCCCGTTTGCCGCTGCTGGCGGTGGCGGACCCGCAAGCCTGGCATCAACAATATGCGCGCTGGTTGCGGCGCCAAGGCTGGTTGGCCTTGGTGTTGGGCGTAATTGCGCTGGTGGCGTTGATTTGGGGCGACAGCCTGGCCAGCGGTTTTGTGCTGATGGCGGGGTTGTTGCTCGGCGCCGCGCTGGCCTTGCCGGTACTGCTGAGTGGGGTGCTGAATCAACTGCTAGGGCACAGTCGTTCGGTGCTCGGCCAATGGTTTCTCGCCGACTGCCGTCAACAATTGCCGGCACTGAGCCTGGCGCTGATGGCGTTGCTCTTGGCGCTTGCGGCCAACATTGGCGCTGGCAGCATGACCGCCGGTTTTCGCCAGACCTTCAACGACTGGCTCGAACAACGACTGAGCGCCGAGCTCTACATCAACCCGAGCAACCCGGCTCAGGCTCGCGAGATGTCCAGCTGGCTTAAGCAGCAGCCACTGGTAACGGCGGTGCTGCCCAACTGGCAAGTCTCGGTCACGTTGCAAGGCTGGCCGGCGGATGTCTACGGGGTGATCGATCACCCGTATTATCGTCAGCACTGGCCGCTGCTCGATGCCAGCAGCGGCGATCCGTGGGCGCATCTGGCAACGGACGATGCGGTGATGCTCAGCGAGCAACTCGCGCGGCGCCTGCATGTGCGCGCCGGCGATCGCCTGACGATTCCTGCCCCGAATGGCGCGTGGTCACCGCGCATCGTTGGCATTTACGCTGATTACGGCAATCCCAAGGGCCACGTGCTGGTCAATAGCAACCATCTGCTGCGCGGCTGGCCACAGTTGACGCCGAACCGTTTCAATCTGCGCATCGACCCGCAGAATATTCCGGGATTCTTGAGTGCATTGCAGGCGCATTTTCAGCTTGATGACAGCCGTATCGTCGATCAGGCGAGGCTCAAGGGCTGGTCGGTTCAAGTGTTCGAACGCACCTTTGCTGCCACGGCGGCGTTGAACAGCCTGACGCTGGCGGTGGCGGGCGTGGCGCTGTTTATCAGCCTGTTGACCCAGAGCCAAAGCCGTCTCGGCCAACTCGCGCCGCTGTGGGCACTGGGCGTGACACGGCGCCAATTGATGCTGCTCAACCTCGGTCAGACCTGGCTGCTGGCGGTGCTGACGTTGGTGTTGGCGTTGCCGCTGGGGATCGCGCTGGCGTGGTGTCTGGATGCGGTGATCAACGTGCAGGCGTTTGGCTGGCGTCTGCCGTTGCGAGTGTTCCCTTGGCAGTTGTTGCAACTGATGGGGTTGGCGCTGCTGGCAACATTGCTCGCGTCGGCGTGGCCGTTGTATTCGCTGTACCGCAAGCAACCGGCGGATCTGCTGAGGACGTTTGCCCATGAGGATTAACTTCGTTGTGCTGATGGTTCTGCTGTTGCTCGGCGGCTGCGATCAGTCGGTGCCTGAGCAAAAGGGCTTCGCCGGGATGGGCGATCAGGCGCAGGCATTTGCGCCGGTGGTGCCGGGCCGGGTGTTCAGCTTTCCGGCGGATCACGGCGCCCATGAGGGTTTTCGTATCGAGTGGTGGTACGTCACCGCCAATCTCAAGGATCAACAGGGCAATGATTTCGGTGTGCAATGGACGCTGTTTCGCAGCGCCCTCAAACCGGTGCCGGAGCAGGCAGGTTGGGGCAGTCAAACGATCTGGCTGGGGCATGCTGCAGTAACTTCGGCGACAGCGCATCATGCTGCGGAGCGTTACGCCCGTGGCGGCGTCGGTCAGGCAGGCGTGCGTTTGGCGCCGTTCGAGGCGTGGATCGATGATTGGCAGTTCAGCAGTCAGGCGGTTGATCCTCTGAGTGACCTGCAACTCAGTGCTCGCGATAGATCATTCGCCTATCAACTCCATCTCACGTCCAGCCGTCCGTTGGTATTGCAGGGCGACAAGGGTTTCAGCCAGAAATCCGAACAAGGGCAGGCGTCGTATTACTACAGCCAGCCGTTTTTCCAGGCCAGCGGCACGTTGCAAATCGATGGCCAGACCTACACCGTCAGCGGCCCGGCGTGGCTCGACCGCGAGTGGAGCAGCCAGCCGCTGACCGCCAGCCAGACCGGATGGGACTGGTTCTCCCTGCATCTGGACAGCGGCGAACACCTGATGCTTTACCGCATGCGCCAGAAGGAGGGCACGCCGTACCTGACCGGCACTTGGATCGGCCCCGATGGCCAGACGCAAACGCTGCGTAGCGAGCAGATCAAACTCGTCCCGCAAGACACTGCTAAGGTCGCCGGCCGCGCGATGCCGGTGCGCTGGTCGATCAGCATCCCAGACAAACACCTCGACATCAGCGTCTCGGCGCTCAACCCCAACGCGTGGATGAATCTGCGCATTCCCTACTGGGAAGGCCCGGTGCGGGTTAGCGGTAGTCACGGCGGCAGGGGTTACCTGGAAATGACCGGTTATTGATGCAAATCCCTCCTCTACAAAAGTATTACCTGTCGGTCGCCCGCGAACTCGACAAACCAAAGCCAAGCCCTGAACAGCGTCTATGCTCAGTGACACACCCCACGTCTGAAATGATTCCGGCGTCGGGTGCTGCCACTCATTGACAGGGAAAGTACGCTTATGAAGTTTCATGCACTGGCAAAGTCCATCACTCTCGCAACGCTGCTGTCCGCCTCAAGCCTTACTGCATTTGCCGCCGACATACCGCTGTCCGCAACTGTCGAAGCCGATAGAGTCACCACCAAGGTGTTGGCGGTTGATGCCGACAAACACCAGGTTGTCCTGGAAGGTGCTGAAGGCAAGCAGGTTCACGTACAGCTCACGGAGAAGGCGAAAAACCTCGCCAATCTCAAGGTCGGCGATCAAGTGACGGTGGAGGTGACGCGCTCCGTTGCCGCCTACCTCGATACCGATGTGGATAAAGGTCTGCCTGGCTCCACCGAGCGAACCGGTGAATTACGTAATGCTCCGGGTAGCAGCAACCCCGGCGGTGAAGCATACCGCCAGGTTCAGGTACAACTGAAAATCACCAAAATTGATTTGAATAAAAACCAGGTGACCCTGCAAAACCCTGCCGGCGTATCGAAAACCCTAACCGTCGAACGGCCAGAAATCCAAGACAAACTGAAAAACCTCAAAGTCGGGCAGAGCGTTGTTGTCACTTACACCGATGTATTAAAAGTGACCAGTCAGCACGAAAGTTGAGTTAAATTCTACAAAGTGGCTGCTCTTGTACAGTCTGTGTATTAGAGTAGTCACACTATTAGTTGGTTGTGTGTTTTCTGAAAGTTTCGTGAAAGGTTCGTGAGAGATTCATCGATAAATATCTATTAACTTTTTCGTACATAAATTTTACATTTAAGAATGGCGACATATCCGCCAACTTCAATTAAAATCCTCCGCGTTCGCCCAGTGTCAGGGCTCTTTACCGGTGCATGGATTGCCAGGCCATTACACTGGGCGAACACCTCCATCGGAGCGGATGTATACAATTTCAGATAAAAAAAGGGTGACTTTTAAAGTCACCCTCTTTTTATTGCGGTGGGTTAAATCGATGTTTGTATCTCGGGTTTGCTTCGTTGTCCCTGAAAACGCTTGATTGTTGCCTGGTACATTTTCGTCCGCCGGTGATTTTCCCCGTAGGTGCCCGCCGCTGCGACCGTTCCTGCCTGGATGTGATCGAGATAACGGAAAATCTTGCGCGGCGACAGCAGCTTGATGCCGTATCCAAGGCTCACCATTCGATCCTGCAGCGTGTAACCGGGTACGCGATCATCCATGCAAAAGTGCAGACCTTGCGACTTCATCAATCGCGCATTCCACAAGGTGCAGAAACTCTTCAGGTGAGTTTCCTTATAAGGTCTTGGCGGCTTGGATTTCAAACCCAGACGAACTT
Source organism: Pseudomonas sp. NPDC098747 (assembly GCF_044760045.1). Classification (NCBI taxonomy): domain Bacteria; kingdom Pseudomonadati; phylum Pseudomonadota; class Gammaproteobacteria; order Pseudomonadales; family Pseudomonadaceae; genus Pseudomonas; species Pseudomonas sp. NPDC098747. The sequence goes on from NZ_JBIWAL010000029.1 coordinate 64,930, forward strand.
TTGCCTGGCGAACATAATGCTTGCAAAAGCGTGAAGTTAAACGCCAGGTATCCCGCACAACCCCCCGATTGATTTGCTCGACACAACCGACAGCCGCGATGTCCGAACTTTTTTTGCACTCACGCAGCATCATCGCAAACACTTCTTTGTCATAGACGAAGGTGTCGGTGTGCAGCAAAAACAAATAATCGGTTTCAACCTTTTCCAGCGCCAGATCAAGTGCCTTGCCGTGGGCAATATGGCCCGCTTCTTTGCACGGAGAAGGCCGCTCGATCAAGTTGATCCAGTCGAGCGAACGCAAGTAATCCAGACTTTCATCCGCTGAATCGTTGTCCACCACCCACACTGGAATGCGCTGTTCCTGGACGTGCTGATGCAATAACTCCAGGCACATCCGCGTAATGTCCGGGGTTTTGTAATTGACCAGGACAAGGCTGAAGTTCGGCTGTGGTTGGGTTGGTAGATCAAACGCACTCATAACAGAAAGGCTCATCCGCGGGTCAATGACGACAGGGTTTATGAGCCGGGAGGGTAGCGAGCCAACCTTAGGCGAAGCTTAATTTGCGGGTCTGGCAGCGCTTCAAAATGTGTCGAAGTGAGTCGAGGAAAAAGCTGACGTATTGGCTTGGCGTGCTCGGATTAAAGGCTAGAATGCCCGCCCAATTCACGATTCAAGGAAGAAGCGGCGATCGCCGTTGCGTCACGGATGAAACCACTTTCCCTCTACCACCCGGCCTTGTACTGGCTGCGCGTGTGGCAAAAAAGACTGTTCCGGCACATCGCCTGGCACTGCTCCAGCAGGCGTTACGCACGGATTTTGACTTCGGTAGAGCGTCTGCCATTTCGCTATCTCAAACACACCTCGAAACTGATCCGTAAACTCGGCGACTCCGACCTCGCCCTGCAACACAACAAAGTCATCAACCTCAAACTTGCCGTGACCGCCATCGACGGCGTGACCATCGCACCTGGCGAACACTTCTCCTTCTGCCGCCTCGTCGGCCGCCCAACGCGTAAACGTGGCTACGTTGAAGGGATGGAATTGTCCTTCGGTGAGGCCCGCTCCGGCATCGGTGGCGGCATCTGCCAACTGAGTAACCTGATCCACTGGATGGCCATTCACTCACCGCTGGTGGTAGTTGAGCGCTCCAATCACAGCTTCGATCCGTTTCCGGATGAGGGGCGAGTACTGCCCTTCGGCTCCGGGGCAGCGATTTTCTATAACTACGTTGATCTGGTGCTGCATAACCCGACAGATCGGTGTTTTCAGTTGAAGTTGAATGTCGGGGAGACGCAACTGGAGGGGGAGTTGTTGTGTGATCAGGTGCGGGCGTATCGGTATCACGTGTTTCAGGAAGGGCATCGGTTTGTGCGCGAGGGCGAGCGGGTGTATCGGGAGAATGAGATTTGGCGGGAAGTGAGGGAGAAGGGGCAGGTGGGGGCATTGGTGATGCGGGAGAGGCTTTATCGCAACCGTGTGGTGGTCAAGTATGCGGTGGCGGACGAGTTGATCGGGTAGGGCGCGCGCAAATACACTTCGCTGAGCACGGCGCGCCGGATCTGATCAGTTTCTGAAATAGAGCTCGTCGAGCTGGCGTCTGCGTATCGACAGATACTCATCCCATACCTTGGCAAAATCCTCATCCTTGGTCAGCGGAAAGGTCAGATAGATGTATCTTCCGACAACACTGATGTATTGCCGCGCACGTTTGAAGGCCGGCTGCTCGAAAAGCGCGACGCTCTCATCGTAGGTGTCATGGTGATGACGGATGCTCACTCGGTGCGGGGCGATCATGCTCCGCGCAAAATCGATTACCCAGCAATTATCAACGGCTGTGCTCAAGTATCCGTAAACACCATCGCTCGATAGGCGAATGCAAGAATTGGCCTGGGTACCGTCTTCATCGTTGACCAAAACAATCTGGTCGGCGAAATACTGGATCGTCCTGTTATCCGGTCCTTGCAGGAGCAAGCTCCAACCTTCTGCACCCATGTGGAATTCACCGTTGTTTTCGAAGATGGCGGTCCAGCCGTTTTCCAGAGTGATCAGACGTTTATCCATGGGAATTCCATTTTTCAATGCTTCGAGGTCAAAGCATTTCAAGTTCAATGGTGCAACCAAGGCTCCGCAGTCTCTGAAGCTCCTGGTCGAACGAGTACTTCGTAGTGCCAGCGTTTTCCTTGTCGTAGGATACCCGGAGCAGCCTGAACAGCACGCCAGCTTTCTTTCGGCTGGCTTCACCAAGAGCGGCGGTCAGGTCGTAACCTGCCGCGGATAGAAACGGATTCTTCTTCCTCAGGACGTAATAGGCCCTCAGGTTCGATAGCAATCCGTCCGAGTCGATGTAGTTTTCCTCGAGGCTTTGAACGTACTCCTCAAAGAGCCGGGTCAGTTGTACTTGCGCTGAGTCCTGGTGCCTCAACGCGGCACACATCCCTTGCCAGTTGTTTATGTGCAAGTGCTCGCCCCAGTCACAGCCTCTGGCGAAGTAGACCCCGTTGCCTTTGAAGAAGTCAGGGATTTCATGTTGGTCTAAAGCGTTTTGGAAGGTGGCCGTCACTGGCGTACTCATGTCTTGTCCTTGAGTAATGGCGGACGGCTCACCCTTAAGCCATTTCCTGTACTGGTTGCTCGGCCAGTTCTGTCTCACGCTTGGTGATGGCCAATTCCAACTCAGGGGAGCGTTTGGCCCAATGCTCGGGAGGAAGGGGTTTGGACCATTCGACGATGGCGGGATCAGTCAGATCAGGTGGGGGTGCGAGTTTCCAAACCTGAAGCATCATGGCCAGAGGCGTTCCCAGAAGAAAAATGGATACAAACAGCCACAGTGCTTGGCCAAACTCTTTGGCTATCAGGTGGTCACGAATACCCGTAAAGAAACCGTACCAGATACCCCAGAATGTGCCTTTTCTTCCAAGTTTTCCGCGAATGCCCTCTAGGTCATTTCCTTGTGGAGTAGCGTCCGGTCCAACTTCCATAAAACTGCGCATGCACTCCCAAAGGCTCATGGCCGTTTCGCCGCCGCCGCAACTGAACCCCAGACTGAAGTCGCGCTCTTTCTCGGGGGCATTGATATCTGGATTACGAAAGCCAACAACCAATAATCCTTGAGTTGTTTTGCCATGTTGGCCGACGGAGTCCATCGCTACAGCTTGGGCGGTGACCTGTTCCCAAGGCACGATCCAGTAGCGGCCATCTTCGAATGGGACACAGACTTCGCGCCGTTGGCGGTTGAAGCGAATAGGAGGTGGTACTGGGCTGATCAAGCCTTTGAAGACTAGAAGAATTGGAAGGCCAACGATAAATAACGAAAGCGCTAATGCACCTCCAAAATATCCTTCAGAAGAACTCTCATGCTGCACAAACCAAATACTCATAAGCAGCACTGGCCAAATAACCATGACGGCAGAGCCAATGCTGTAGGAGCCAATATCAAGAAACACGTCGTTCTTGCGCCAAATGCTGTTAAGCACATCTTTGGGTGTTTGCCCCGTCGGGATTGCTGGTGGTGCCAGATAGTCCTCTCGTGAGAGCAATCCTTTGCGAGTGCCGGTTGCGGCTGAGGTCATGCCTTATCCTTGGGGGTCAGGTAGTTAGAGTTCTGTTGTGGGCCAAGACGGTGAACGCTGGCCCGATCTAGCTCGGGAGTTGGCTCGCCCGATCGCAGGGTGATGATTTCACCATCCGGACTCAGTAAGCCGCCATTGGGCGATAGTGTGTACGCGAGGCCTTTAGTGCCGCCGATGGTAGCACCGTCACCGGCCAGCAGTGCCACGGGACTGAGGTAACATACGCGCAAGGACAAGCGAGTAAGTGGCTGCGAGAAGCTGCCGGTAAGGCGCAAGCCCTGGCCGGCATCGGCGGAAATCCAAGTGCACTGGCTGGCATTCAGCCAAGTAGCACCCAGGTCGGTGGGCGTACCTCGAGTACCGGTACCGAACCCCGCCGAGACTGGGGTAGGATTGCCGCTCATGGATAAATCGATTTGTGCCGCTCCTGGTGCAGCACCCGGCAAGTCAATGCTTAACTGGCTAATGGCGTCCTGGGTGATTGTGTCGCCCAGAACCCCGCTGATACGAACTTCTCGAGTCTCCATCGACACTCTCGGCTGATACAACAACATCATCAGTTCGTTGATTTCGTCCAGTTGTGCCTGAGGCTCGATAGCCTTATTGGTATTTGCACGGCGATGGGACCAGCAGCAATTCGCCAAATAATTCTGCAACGGACTGGCTTGGCGGAGCCAGGCGAACAGGTAAAGACCCCCGAGTGCCAACAACAAGAAATTCATTGGCCCCATCCCAAGGCGAAAGCGTTTTATGGCCACTGGAGTTGAAATTTGATTTGATAGCCGCATCCCCGTTAGTCCAAGCCCTAGAAGTGCTTGCGCTCCATACACGGCAACCTGCCCGGCAACGGCCAATTGTTTGATTTTAAGCCACGGATCGATATTGCTTTGAGCACTCTCTATTTGAATTTGAAGCGACTTGAATTCTTTATAGGCTGCCGCAGCGGATAGCCATCCAACAACTCCACTGAACAGAGTGAGCGTTGGAGCCGTTGCAGAAAGCCCCAGAGGCAGTCGACCGGTTATGTCCTTTACTCCTTTCCCCAAAAGCATCCAATTCTGAATCACCGCCCCCAACGCCGCCCCTGCATATAAATACGCAGAAAGAGAGTCCGCCTGACGCTGCTCATCGCTGCCTTCCAGCGCCCCCGCCTGTCCGGCATAGGTGCCGGCGTTGAGAATGTTGACCACCAGCGCCGCCAGCGGCAGCAGGCCACCCGAGGCTTTGATCGAGGGGGCGTTGACGATGCCGTTGACGCGACCGAGGCTGATGGCCTGAGCGGTGCTGCGGGTCCATTGGCTGAGGGCTTCAGCGTTCTGGCCGACCAAGCGCCAGACCTTGATACCGTTCTCTACGCCCTGCACAAGGCGGGTGTTATCGCCGAGGCGGATGACCAGGAATAATCCCATTGCCATTGCCGTGCCTTTGCTTGCATGAATCAAAGACGCGCCGAGGCGGGTCATGGTCGCCGTCCAGGCGCCTTCCAGATTACTCGCCAACCGCTCGATATTGCGTAGGGTGTCAGTGTCCAGAATCTTGATTGCGGCTGCGCGGGAGTCGGCGAGGTTTTCCAGACTGAGCGCCGTGACCAGTTCGTTGAGGCGCGAGGTATTGTTTACCGCCGCTTCCAGGCTCGGACTCCACGCCTGGAACACCAGACGCAGCAAACCGGGGTCATCGCTACTCACGTAGTCGGCAAACTGTTTGGCGCCTTCGCTACGGCTGCACTGAGCGCTGAGGCAAGCGATCGTCAGGCTTTCCAGCCACTTGAGGTGTTCTTCGCTGCTCTGGTCGACAAACCACGTGCCGCTGTCGTTGCGTGGCAGGTAGGTTTTGCGATCGGCGTACAGCAATTGATGGCGTTCTTCGACCTGTTTGAAGTGCTGCGGCGCCTCCTGATCCAGCCAATGGTCCATGCTCGCCAAGTCGATGTATTCACCAACTTTGGTTCCGCCGCCACCTTCCAGATTGCTGGTTTTTTCCTGGCGATAATCTCGCACGACTTGTTGCGCTTCCTGATGCAGCTCGCTCGGGATGAAGCTGCGTACCTTGTTCAGTACGGCCTCTTCACGGGATCGAACCTGAGCCAACAGGCCATCCGCTTGGGCATGCCCATACTGTCGGCCGCGTTGTTGGTTGATGCGTGTTTCTTCCAGCATCAGGGTGTTCAGCTGCTTCTGACTGTCGATCAGGGTGTCGCCCTGTTCCGGTGTCAGTTGCAGGTTGTGTTCGCGATACCGGTAGTTGAGCAGATTGGCAACTTCGCCACCGTCTTCGGTGACCATGTTGCGGATAAAGCTGCCGATGGTCTGGCGCAAGCTATTGTCGGCTACCCACTCTTCGTGTTCTGCCTCGACCTTGTTCTGTTCGTGGTCGATATCTCGCAACACCCCCAGATCATCATCCAGCGCAGCAAACACAGCATACAGCGGAGCTGACTCGCTCTTGGCTTTGTCCAGCCAGGCTTGCGTAGGTGCCAGTTCCCATGGGCTGGCGCTCCAATTCCCAGGCTCGACCACGGGCTCGCCCGGTGGTTGCGTGCCGGCCGCCTGTTCGCGTTCGCGCAGAGATTCCGAGCTGGCGGAATAGGCTTTGATGTTGTCTTGAGTAGGCGCGGCTTGCGCTGTTTTTCGTTGTTCTTTCACGCCTTCGCGGTCAGTCGCGCCGTTCTTTTGATGTTCATGTGCGAGGGTTTTTTCGCGAACTTTCGGCATGAGTTCGGCGACAAGTGTCGGGGCTTTTTCGAGCGGCGGGCAGTGTTTGGCCGACAGGCGTTTGGCGACGTCGGTGAGGGCGATCTGACGCATACGCTTGCGTCGTTCACCGTTCTTTTTCAGGCGCTCGCAGGCGTCTTTGCCCAATGGTACTTCGCTGTAGAGCATCCACACGTCGGTGCTTTTGTTCAACGCGATTCCGGCGTTTTCACCGGTCGTCAGAGCAGAGTGGGGTTTCGTCAGCGGTTGTTCAACCAGCAAACCATCAGACGCGACGGCGTAGCGTTTGAGGGGGCCTTCGGCATGCCATAGATAGACGTAACCCGCGCGCAAGCGGCGCAAGGCCATCGGGTGGCTTTTGGTTGGGCTGGAAGGCGCGAAATCGGCGTGTTCGGCAGCCTGTTCGGCCATTGCGTAGCGGCTGGGAACCACGAAGATTTCGGGTTGGCGCGCAGGGCAGGTGGTAGCCGGGCTGGACAACTCTTCGTCGCCGAACTGGCATTGCGCTGCCTGATCGGCAGCGGCCAGGCTGCGGTTTTTATCGAGTGGTGCGGTGGTCATGCAATGGACTCCTTGTCAGTCAGCAGCCAATGGCGATGCAGTTCTACCAACAAGGCGTCCAGGCGTTGTGTGGCGTTAAGCGTTGGTTGTTGCAGGATCTCGCGGTAGGCCTGATGGTCGGGCGCTTGCGGAAACGCCGTGCCGTGCTCGGCAACCAGAGCAGACCAGCGCACCACTTCTTTTGGCGCAGAGTATCCGTGGCTGGCGGCGCCTTCACGGCAGAGCACCGCCCATTGCTGCTGTTCAGCAGTCGAGCGCTGGGCCAGGCAGTCGGGAAAGTAGGTGTGGACGTGCTCCAGCAACTGCTGATCGAAGGTTTCCAGCTTGCCTTGATTGAGCTGTTGCAACTGCTGATCATCCAGATACAACCATGGCCGTTCGGCATATTGCTCGGCGTTTTGGTGGCGTTGATCGCGCACGATCCACTGTTCTCCTTGACCATCGCGCCCGGGCAGACGCACTCGGCTGACCGGGCCCATCATGCGATCTTTTTCGCCCGGGATCAGAGTCGGCAGCCAATGGCGCATGACGCGCGGATCGTAGTAGCGAAACAGCAACGTCACCTCGCCAGTTACTCGAGCGTGAATAAGGCTGCGCAGGTGTTCAGCCAGTTGCGGCAAGGGCGCGTCGCTTTCAATTAGCAGGCCGGCATCATGTTGCCAATGCTCAGTAAAGGCTTGTTCAAGGGCGCCATTGTTGCGCAGGAGAACCAGCGCTGGACCGACATCAAACACCTCTTTGTAGGGCGTGGCGTGATAGAGCCATTCGATAGTTGGATTGTCGTCTAGGCTGTACAAACGGGTCGGCAGGTTTTCGATCTTTGCTCCATCCAGAAGCAGATAACGCGTGGCACCGGGGATCATTTCATCGCCTTCAGTTGTTGGCATATCTCGCAGACTGGCTGAGCCGTTGTGGCTGCTCGTTGCAGGGTTTGACGCAAGGCGGGCACCAGCAACTGCCCAGCCTTATCCGCATCCGCCTGCTTCAACGGCCCCGGCAACAACGGCGCCGCGCCCGTGCCGCTACCCGGTCCACCGCCCGAGTTCATGTTGATCACCGGGCCGCTCATGGTCACGCCGCTCGCATCAATCTTGATGAAGCTGCCACC